>DATHHR010000084.1:0-26843 GCA_035317105.1 Ferruginibacter sp.
ATTTTTGAATTTTGATAAATGGAATAGGCTATGATCGTAATGATCGTAGCCTATTTTTTTGAACCAAACGTGCTGCTACTATTTTGCTTCACAGGCGTCGCACATTTCGGCCGCATATTCTTATTGAGCTTTTTAGCCAATCTTTTTAACCACTGAGACACTGAGTGCACATAGAATCACTGAGGAAAGATCTCAGTGAAACTTAGTGGCCTTAGTGTCTCAGTGGTTTATACTTAAAATATTTTATCTTGCAACCCAGATGAATAAATTTGATGATACATACCGGCACAAAGGCTTAAGAAAAAAATTAACGGACCTGTTAAAAGAAAAAGGTATTTCTGATGCCAATGTGTTGGCTGCGATCAACAATATCCCCCGCCATTTTTTCTTAGACAGCGCCTTTGATGAAATAGCGTATGAAGACAGGGCATTTCCTATCAGCGACGGACAAACGATCTCTCATCCTTACACCGTAGCGTATCAAACCCAATTATTACAGATCAAACCCCTGGATAAAATTTTAGAAATAGGAACGGGCAGCGTTTACCAGGCAAGTGTATTAGCAGAAATGGGCGCCAAAGTATTTACTATTGAAAGACAAAAAGGCCTCTACGAAAAATCAAAGAACTTTATTCTTAAAGCAAAATATCCCAACATAAAATTCTTTTTCGGCGATGGGTACGAAGGCCTGCCAACCTATGCACCATTTGATAAAGTGATCATCACTGCAGCAGCGCCATTCATTCCTCCTAAATTGATCGACCAGCTAAAGTCTGGCGGCAAAATGGTGATCCCTGTAGATGAAGGTGATCAGCAGCGTATGTTGCGCATCACCAAAAACGCCAATGGAACTACAACCGAAGAAGCGTTTGAAAATTTTTCTTTTGTGCCAATGCTTACCGGTAAAAACCAATAAAAATAAAATCCAAAAAACAACAATACAAATCCCAAATAATACGGACACTTTATAACTTCTAGTTTTGTAATTTGTTTAATTGTTTTCTGGAATTTTAACTGTAATGCTCCATAAGTAATAAAGATATCCCATGCGTTTTTTCTCTAAACTTGTAGTGATCTGCAATATGTGTTTCCTGATAGCTGTGCTATTGCGCGTTATCGAGAACCTGCGTAAAAAAAATATTTTATTTACCGGCAGGGTAATTTTAAATCCCGTCGAAAGTACTTTTGTTATATTAGGTTACGGTGCGATCATTGTCAATATTATTTTTAATTGTATTCTTCTTATCTTGTTTATATCGAAACGTAAACCGAATATCCCAAGCTGGATAGTTGTGTTTAATTTTTTACTATTATTGGTGCAGCTATTCTATTTCCTCGTAAAAGTGTAAAACATTCTTAATTACTAATTCTTAATTATTAATTAATCAAAACCATGATCGAAAATATTTTAAAAGACAGGCCGGCAAAATTATTCATTGGCTTTACAGCTTTTTTTGTGGCGAATGCCTTGATCGCTGAAAGTATTGGTACCAAGCTTTTTTCATTAGAAAAATTGTTTGGCGTACATCCGGTGAACTTTACGCTGTTTGGTCAAAGCGGAATGTCTTTTGTGTTAACCTGCGGTGTACTGTTATGGCCCCTGGAATTTGTAATGACAGATATCGTCAATGAATACTACGGCCCTAAAGCAGTTCGCAGAATGTCGATCACCGCAGTAATACTTATTTCTTATGCCTTCATCATGTATTTTTTATCTATCTCAATACCGCCAGCAGATATGTGGTTAGCGAGTAGTAGCAGGCAAGGGGTACCTAATATTCAAAATGCATACAATGCGATCTTCGGACAAAACATGCGCATCATCGTTGGTAGCCTTGTGGCATTCCTTGTGAGCCAGGCAGTAGATGTTACTGTCTTTCATAAAATAAAAAAAATCACGGGCCATAAATATTTATGGCTGCGGGCTACAGGATCGACATTGGTTTCGCAGATCGTAGATAGTTATATTGTTTTATTTATTGCCTTCAGCGGTATTTTTAGCTGGCAGCTGATCCTTGCAGTTGGTATTATGAATTACACTTTTAAAGCAATAAGCGCTATTTTGTTAACGCCGGTTATTTATGTGGTTGAAGGCTGGATAGAAAAATATGTAGGACACGAAACAGCAGAAAAAATGAAACTTTCTGCTATGGGAGTAGAGAGCGAATAAATTTTTAGTTGATATTAATTATCCGTTCTTTACCAAATCTATATCTTTATAATAACACAGGTATATGCTGATTCGGAAATTGTCTCTTATTGCACTAACAAGTTTTGCGTTTTTCTTCATTGTTCCAATGGCGAAAGCGCAGCAGGCTATTGGGCAAAAAAAAGATACCACAGCGCCTAATCCAGCTGTTCCAAAAGACACAACCACACACGTTTCTGTTGATACAACGATCAAGCATTACCATCAGCTACCAAAGGACAGTTTGATGAACCCAAACCCTCCCCAAAAAGATACTTTTTTTCTTGCAAAGAAAAGGGGCTTATTAGGTAAGCTGGGAAATAGTATTGCTACTGAACCTTCTCCTGAAACTGTTGTTAAGACTGTAAATCCTTATTTAAAATTTGCGGGTAAAACTATCAGGTCGATCGAATTTTTAAGTATTGGGTTTGATAGAAATATCAATGATACCACACTTATTAGAAAAGACCTTGGTGAACGGATCGGTGAAGCCTTTCACCGTACTACGCGGGTAAAAGTAATTCAGCATGATCTATTGTTTAAAGAAGGCGATCATGTGTATCCGTATTTGCTGGCAGATAATGAACGGCTATTACGGTCTCAGCCTTACCTGAGTGATGCACGGATCCTGGTAATAATGGATCCTGAAAGTAAGGGAGCGGTAGACGTTATCGTGATAACGAAAGACGTATTTTCTATAGCGGTTACTACTATTGATGTATCTCAAGGTGGGTTTAGCGGACTTCAACGTGGAAAAGTTATAGCGAGAGATGAAAATTTTACCGGTTCGGGTTCGCGAATACAGGGTGGTGTTTATTATGACGATCAGCGCAAAGACCAATTCGGTTATCTGGGAGAAATTATCAGGAGAAATATAAAGGGGTCGTTTATCAATTGGGATATGTCTTATAATAATTTCAATGGTAGTTTTAGCGGCAGCGGCAATCAGGAAACATATATCCTTAGCAATTTCGATAAACCTTTAGCAAGTGAATTCATGCACTGGACGGGAGGGTTGGACCTAAGTTATAGAAATAACCTCACTAGTTTATACGCTACAAATGATACGCCGGCAATTAGTAATAACCGCACCAAGTTTGAAAGATTATACAAGTACGATTATTATGATGTAGACGCCTGGTATGGTTATAATATTGGTAGCAGAAATTTTTTGTATACGAATGCAGAGGCCCGCTATCATAAATTTATTGCATTGCGGGGCATAGATAAACAGTTCATAACACTTCCCGATTCTGTTTATCAAAATCATTATGAATATGTTTCTACCAAAGCCGTACTGGGAGAACTAAGTGTATTTAAGCAAACGCTGTATAAAACAACTTTCATATATGGTTTTGGTTTAACGGAAGATGTGCCCGAAGGGTTTTCCGCTTCTCTTATTGGTGGCTGGACAGATGAAGTAGGTGTAGGTAGGGATACTGGTATATCTGAACAAAAACATGAAAGGCAAGCTCCATACTATGGAATAGCTACAGAGATAACCCACTTTACAAAAAAGGGTTCTTATTATGACATCACACTTAGGGAGGGGGGATATAGTAATCACGGTTTTCAGGATATAGGTGTTTTATTGAACGTGCTTCATTTTACAAGACTAAGAAAAATGACACCTACCTGGTTCAATCGTTTTTTTGTTACAGCAGGGTTTGCCAAACAAATCAATCCTGATACGCTGTTAACACAGCCTTTAATGTTACAAAGTCAATCATACGGCTTGCCCCGCTATAATTACAGCTCTTCCATTTTACCTACACAGGTCAGAACGACGATCAATTTTGAGGCTGATTTTTATAATAATGTAAAACATGCGGGCTTTAAATTTGCTCCTTTTGCATTTGCTGATGTAAGTGTGCTAACACCCTATAATGAGGAAATTAATCTTGATCCGAAAAATGTGTACCCCGAAGTCGGTATTGGTTTTCGTACCCGTAATGACAACCTTATTTTTGGAACTATCCAGGTCAAATTCTATTATTTTTTACATACAGATCCTAGTCAGCCGCCTTACATAGACGTAAGTACTAACCCAATATTTAGATTCAATAGTACTTTTATAAATAAACCGGATTTTGTGGTTGATAATTGATGCCCAAAAATAAATGCCTCGAATGTTACTTTTATGTAAAATTTGATCCATCTTTGCAATGCGAGGGGGTTACCCTAAAAAGTAAGTCCCTCCGTAGAAACGGAAGGACTTTAACGATTGCTTGCTATATGAAATTCTTAATTGATCTTTTCTAGGCTGATTCACAGCTTATTCTTAATATCTCGATCAGTGATTTACTGATCTCTAACGATTGATTGTTCCTTTAACGATTGCCTGCTTTATTACTTTGCATCTTTCTTTACCAAAGGTAAGGTGCATTTTAGTACCTTCATAGCCATAATAAGAAGGTTTTTATTATGCTAAAGGGGCCAAATAAACGTTAAAACGCTTATTGGTACTGTGTTTCGTGAAAAATAATTAATGATGCCCAACCGTTTTACAGATATTTTATTTCAATTAGTAAAGTCCTTAGAAAAGTCTGAAAAACGAAATTTCAAACTATATGTAAAGAGAAGCTCTGCTAATGAGGATCTGAAGATCATCGAGCTGTTCGATGCGCTGGATAAACTGGCAGATTATGACGAAGCTTTATTATTAAAAAGACTTCCCTCTATTAAAAAACCGCAGCTCTCTAATATCAAGGTCCATTTGTACAAACAATTACTGGCCAGTCTGCGTGTATTGAAAAGCACAGAAAGCATCGATCTTCAGTTAAATGAGCAATTGGATTATGCGCGTATCCTTTACAACAAGGGCCTTTACCAGCAAAGCTTAAAAATATTAGAGCGGTTAAAAGATACGGCAAGGTCACATTACAAATTCAATTTTTTAACACAGGTAATTGCCTGGGAAAAGAAGATCGAAACATTGCATGTTACAAAAAGTATGCGTGAAAGGGCCGAAAGCTTAGCGCTCGAGGCAGATGAAGTAAATGCACGTGTGGAAACTGTTGTTAAATTATCAAACCTTGCGCTGCAATTATATAGCTGGTACATTAATAACGGCCATGCAAGAAACCAGAAAGATGAAGAAGCCGTAAGAAAATTTTTGTTCACCAATCTTCCCAAAGATGCGCATGAACAAACGGGGTTTTACGAAAAATTATATTTGAGCCAATGCTATTGCTGGTACACATTTATCCGGCAGGATTATGTGATGTACTATCGCCACTCGCAACAATGGGTTGATCTTTTTGATGATCAGCAGATCATGATCAAAGTAGAAACAGGTTATTATATCAAGGGTATTCACAATTTATTGAATGCTCATTTTGATCTGCGGAATTATCAGAAATTTGATACAACCCTGCGCAAGTTTGAAAGGTTTGCAGAATCATCTATCGCTAATAAACACGATAACCATCGGGTGCAGACATTCATCTTTATCAACAGCGCTAAATTGAACCGTCATTTTATGCACGGCACTTTTACAGAAGGTTTAGCATTGGTTCCTAAAATAGAAGAGAAGCTGGATGAATACGCACAGTTTATAGATGATCACCGTATTTTAGTTTTTAATTACAAGATAGCATCCTTGTATTTTGGCAGCGGAGATTATAGCACAACGATCGATTACCTGCAAAAAATAATCAATGAAAATTTGGATATGCGTAGCGATCTGCAATGTTATGCAAGGTTGCTTCATTTGATGTCGCATTTTGAATTGGGTAATTTCGAGATCATGGATTCGCTCACAAAATCCGTATATCGTTTCATGTCTAAAATGCAAAACCTGACAGTAGTGGAAGAAGCGATGTTTAAATTTTTACGCGGATCTTTTCATATGTCCCGTCACCAGTTACGGCCGGAGTTTCAGAAATTTTTAGACCAGATAAAAAGTTTAGAGAAGAGCCGTTTCGAAACGAGGTCCTTTGCCTATTTAGATATTATCTCATGGGTAGAAAGTAAAGTGTACGAAAAACCATTATCGACTATTATCCGGGATAAATATTTACAAAGTAAGAAACGTATTTATAAATAGGAATAGTTTTTGCCGGCAAAACAAATAACAAACATAATTTTATTCCAATCTTAAAAATATAATAAAATGAAACGTTTAATTATTCTATCAACTGCTTTTATAGTAATGTTTTCTTTTTTATTTACTCCTGCAACAAAAGCACAAAATATTAAAGCAATGAATATAACGTATACAGATGGCGTTAGTACGCTGATAGGTTATGTAGCGTACGATTCTACCAATACAAAAAAACGCCCTGCGATATTGATCGCACCTGAATGGTGGGGTGTAACTGATTATACAAGAAACCGCGCTAAACAGTTAGCTGCATTAGGTTACATAGCTTTTGTGGTTGACTATTATGGCAACGGAACTGTTGCAACAAACCCTACAGACGCAGTTGCATTAGCAACGCCTTATTACAAAGATCCTGTATTAGCAAAAAAGCGTTTTGATGCAGCGTTAGCGATTTTAAAAACATATACTGTTGTTGACGATTCAAAAATTGCAGCAGTAGGTTATTGCTTTGGCGGGTCGATGATCTTTAATGCAGCAAAAATGGGAGAAGACCTGAAAGGCATTGTAAGTATGCATGGCGGATTAGTTGGCGTGCCGCCGGTTAAGGGCGTATTAAAAGCAAAAGTATTAGCTTGTCATGGTGCCGATGATCAGTTCATAAAAGAAACGGAAGTAACAGAGTTTAAAAAGCAAATGGATTCAGTTGGCGCTGATTATAAATTTATTGATTACCCGGGTGCAACACATGCATTCTCTAATCCGGAAGCAACAGCGATCGGTAAAAAATTCAATATGCCAATTGCTTATAATGAAGCGGCTGATAAAGGCTCTTTCGCGGCAATGACGGATTTTTTTGATCAGATATTTAAATAAAAAGTATAGTCAATTTTCCCTATGGATTTCTTATTGAGAAAAAAACGTGAATATAAAATTGGTAAGCCACTCGAGACAACAATAAACGAGCTAACAACTCTTTTTAATAAAAAAAAGAAATGGTATACATTATCAAAAACTATTAAAGAGAAAAAAGACGCGAAAGGGGAATATGGTTTCAAATCTGATTTCAAACTGTTTAATATGATAACTATAAGGCAAACCGTTTATCTAGAAGGCCAAATAAGGACAGATGAAAAGGGTAGTGTTATTGATATTACATTTTCGCCAAGCATTTGGACAGTTTTAATAATCTATATTTTTCCGCTGCTTAGTTTGAATATTTTGTTTGGTAATAATTCATTTTTTGGTAATAATATCAGTAAGGAGGGCGCTTTTTTGGGTTTGTTAATTTTTGAGGTGTTTTTTTTAACCACAGCTCTTATTCCAGTTGCTTTAGAAACAAGGAAATTTGAAAAAATAGTTAGGAAATTAAAAGATAACACATTGATTTACAGTTAAAAAATCTCATTTTCACCCTTTTTTAACAAAAACCATTCCTAAATACCCAAAAATCCTATTTTCTCCTTTATATTTCAATAATTAATTCATACCTTTGCCCTCCTCTAATTTAGAATTAGTGGCTTAACTGCTATTTAATCAAATTGGAGAACCTTCTCAGCACTAAAACGTTTTAATAACAAATATGTCTGCAACAAAATCACTAGCTGCTAAACGTATCAACTTCGGTAAGGTTGAATTACTAGCAGAAACACCAGATTTGCTTGGGATCCAGATCCAATCATTTAAAGATTTTTTCCAGTTAGAAACTACGCCGGATAAGCGTAATAACGAAGGACTTTTCCGTGTATTCAAGGAAAACTTTCCTATTACAGATACGCGTAACATCTTCGTATTGGAATTCTTAGATTACTTCGTTGATCCGCCACGTTACACTATCGATGAGTGTATCGAAAGAGGTTTAACGTACGCTGTTCCATTAAAAGCAAAGCTTCGCTTAAGCTGTAATGATGAAGAGCACGTTGATTTCCAAACGATCGTTCAGGATGTATTCTTAGGAAATATTCCTTACATGACACCACGTGGTACATTTGTTATCAATGGTGCTGAACGTGTTGTTGTATCTCAGCTTCACCGTTCTCCGGGTGTATTCTTTGGCCAGTCGGTTCACCCGAATGGTACTAAGATATACTCTGCACGTGTTATTCCTTTTAAAGGAGCATGGATGGAGTTTGCTACAGACATTAACAATGTAATGTATGCGTACATCGACCGTAAGAAAAAATTCCCTGTAACAACTTTGTTACGTTCTATCGGTTTCGAAACAGATAAAGATATCCTTGAACTTTTCGGCATGGCTGATGAAGTGAAAGTGGATAAAAAAATATTAAAGAACTACGTTGGTAAACGCCTTGCTGCTCGTGTATTACGTACATGGGTAGAAGATTTCGTTGATGAAGATACCGGTGAAGTAGTAAGTATCGAACGTAATGAGATTGTACTTGAAAGAGATACGGTTTTAGACGAAGAGAACATCGCTATGATCGCTGATATGGAAGTAAAGAGCGTGTTTATCCAAAAAGAAGAAGTTAGTGGCGATTACGCTATTATATATAATACATTAAATAAAGATACTTCGAACAGTGAGTTAGAAGCGGTGCAACATATCTATCGCCAATTGCGTGGTGCTGATGCTCCTGATAACGAAACCGCCCGTGGTATCATCGATAAATTATTCTTCTCTGATAAGCGCTATGACTTAGGTGAAGTTGGTCGTTACAAGATCAACCGTCGTTTAGGTTTGAATTTCCCTATCGAGAAAAAAGTATTGACTAAAGATGACATCATCGCGATCATTAAAACATTGGTTCAATTAACCAACGGTAAAAGTGAAGTAGATGATATCGATCATTTAAGCAATCGTCGTGTACGTACAGTGGGTGAGCAATTATACGCTCAGTTCGGTGTAGGTCTTGCTCGTATGGCTCGTACCATTCGTGAAAGAATGAATGTACGTGACAATGAAGTATTTACCCCGGTTGATCTGATCAATGCAAGAACATTATCTTCTGTTATCAATTCATTCTTTGGTACATCTCAGTTATCTCAATTCTTGGATCAAACGAATCCGTTGAGCGAGATCACGCACAAACGTCGTATCTCAGCGCTAGGGCCTGGTGGTCTTAGTCGTGAAAGAGCCGGCTTTGAAGTACGTGATGTGCATTATTCTCACTACGGTCGTTTGTGTACTATTGAAACGCCGGAAGGTCCGAACATTGGTTTGATATCTACACTTTGTGTACATGCTAAGATCAATGATATGGGCTTTATCGAAACACCTTACCGTAAAGTAGATCATGGTAAAGTGGATATGAAAAAGATCACTTTCTTGTCTGCTGAAGAAGAAGATACAGCGAAAATTGCACAGGCAAATATTGATCTGGATGAAAAAGGAAATTTCGTTGAAGACAGGATCAAGAGTCGCCAGACAGGTGATTTCCCGATCTTGGATAAAAACGAAGTGGAATACATGGATGTGGCGCCAAACCAGATCGTTGGTCTAAGTGCTTCCTTGATTCCTTTCCTTGAACATGATGATGCTAACCGTGCCTTGATGGGATCGAACATGCAACGTCAGGCTGTACCATTATTACGTCCGCAGGTGCCGATCGTTGGTACTGGTTTGGAAGGTAAAGCAGCTCGTGATGCAAGAATTCAATTACATGCAGAAGGAAACGGTGTTGTAGAATACGTTGATGGTAACGAAATTCATGTTCGTTATAACAGAAGCGAATTACAACAACTAGTAAGCTTTGAAGAAGATCTTAAAATATATAAAGTAACTAAGTTCATCAGAACGAACCAGGAAACATGTATCAACTTACGTCCGGCTGTAGTAAAAGGCCAGAAGGTAGCTGAAGGTGATTTCTTAACAGAAGGTTACGCAACACAAGGTGGTGAAATGGCATTGGGCCGTAACCTGAAAGTGGCATTCATGCCATGGAAAGGGTACAACTTTGAGGATGCGATCGTGATCTCTGAAAAGGTTGTAAAAGATGACTGGTTCACATCATTGCACATCAGTGAATTTGAAACTGAAGTACGTGATACTAAATTAGGAGAAGAAGAATTAACACCGGACATTCCGAATGTTAGTGAAGAAGCTACTAAAGACCTTGATTCTAACGGTATCATCCGTATCGGTGCTCATATTAAAGAAGGCGATATCATTATCGGTAAGATCACTCCAAAAGGTGAAAGCGATCCAACTCCTGAAGAGAAGTTGTTACGTGCCATCTTCGGTGATAAAGCAGGTGATGCTAAAGATGCTTCTTTGAAAGCGCCAAGTGGTACAGAAGGTGTTGTTATCAATAAGAAATTATTCCAACGTGCTAAAAAAGATAAGAATGCTAAGGTTAGAGAAAAAGCTAGCTTAGATAAGATCGAAAAAACGCACGAAAAGAATGAACTTGATCTATTGGATCTTGTTGTAAGCAAATTGTATACTTTATTGAAAGAAAAAGTATCTGCAGGTGTTAGCAACAATTTCGGTGAATCATTGATCGGCAAAGGCGTTAAGTTCAATCAAAAGAATTTAGCTAACGCTGATTACTTAAATGTAAATCCATTAAACTGGACAGGCGATGCTAAAACGGATGATCTGATCAACGTTCTATTGCACAACTACAATATTAAATTCAACGAAGAATTAGGTCGTTATAAGAGAGAAAAATTCAATATCAGCATCGGTGATGAATTACCAGCAGGTGTATTGAAATTGGCTAAAGTTTACCTTGCTATCAAACGTAAGTTGAAAGTGGGTGATAAAATGGCGGGTCGTCATGGTAACAAAGGTATTGTTGCTAAGATCGTTCGTCAGGAAGATATGCCTTTCTTAGAAGACGGAACTCCGGTTGATATCGTACTAAATCCATTGGGTGTACCTAGTCGTATGAACCTTGGACAGATCTACGAAACTGTATTAGGCTGGGCCGGTGAAAAATTAGGATTGAAATTCGCTACACCAATTTTTGATGGTGCAAGTGTTGAAGAGATCGCTGATAAAATAGCCGAAGCTAAACTACCTACATTCGGTCATACTTATTTATATGATGGAGAAACAGGCGAACGCTTTGATCAGAAAGCAACTGTTGGTATCATCTATGTGATCAAGCTTCACCATATGGTGGATGATAAAATGCATGCCCGTTCAATCGGACCATACAGTTTGATCACGCAACAGCCATTGGGTGGTAAGGCACAGTTTGGTGGACAACGTTTCGGAGAAATGGAAGTTTGGGCACTGGAAGCTTATGGTGCATCTAACATTTTACAAGAATTGTTGACATTGAAATCTGATGATATCATCGGTAGAGCAAAAACTTACGAAGCAATTGTGAAAGGTGAAAATATTCCAAGACCAGGTGTTCCTGAATCATTTAATGTATTGGTTCATGAATTAAGAGGCTTAGGATTGGACTTAACCTTTGAATAATTTATAGAAAGTCAAAAGTGAAAAGTCAAAACCTAAAAGTTATTGGCTTTCACTTTTGAATTTTGACTTTGTGAAATTCATTAAAAAATATTAACTATAATAATATGGCATTCAAAAAAGAAAATCGTCCTAGATCAACTTTTTCTCAGATCACAATTGGTTTGGCTTCTCCGGATAGTATCCTGGAAAAAAGCTATGGAGAAGTGTTGAAGCCTGAGACAATTAACTATCGTACGTACAAACCTGAAAGAGATGGTTTGTTTTGCGAAAGGATTTTTGGTCCGGTAAAAGATTACGAATGTGCTTGCGGAAAGTACAAACGTATCCGTTATAAAGGAATTGTGTGTGACAGATGTGGTGTTGAAGTAACTGAAAAGAAAGTACGTCGTGAAAGAATGGGTCACATCAAATTGGTGGTGCCTGTTGTTCATATCTGGTACTTCAAATCATTGCCTAACAAGATTGGTTATTTGTTGGGAATGAGCTCTAAAAAATTAGAAACGATCGTTTACTACGAACGTTTTGTAGTAATACAATCAGGTATCCGCGCTGATAAAGGCCAGAATTTTGGTGATTTATTAACGGAAGAAGAATACCTTGATATTTTGGATACTTTACCAAAAGATAATCAGTTTTTATCTGATGAAGATCCGAATAAATTCATTGCGAAGATGGGTGCAGAAGCTGTGCATGATCTATTGCAACGCATCGACCTTGATCAATTAAGTTTTGATCTTCGTCACTCTGCAGCTAACGAAACATCTCAACAACGTAAAGCAGATGCCTTAAAGCGTCTAAGCGTAGTAGAAAGTTTCCGTGATGCTAATACAAGAATTAACAACCGTCCTGAATGGATGGTTATGCAATATATCCCGGTTATTCCACCTGAGTTACGTCCTTTAGTTCCTTTGGATGGTGGCCGTTTTGCATCATCAGATTTAAATGATCTATATCGTCGTGTTATTATTCGTAACAACCGTTTGAAAAGATTATTAGAAATTAAAGCACCGGAAGTTATCCTACGTAATGAAAAACGTATGTTACAGGAAGCGATCGATTCATTATTTGATAATAGCCGTAAATCAAATGCTGTTAAAGCAGAAGGTGGACGCGCGTTAAAATCTTTATCAGATGTATTGAAAGGTAAGCAAGGACGTTTCCGTCAGAACTTACTAGGTAAACGTGTGGATTATTCAGGTCGTTCTGTAATCGTTGTAGGACCGGAATTGAAAATGCATGAATGCGGTTTACCAAAAGATATGGCTGCTGAATTGTTCAAGCCATTTATCATTCGCAAATTGATTGAAAGAGGTATCGTTAAAACTGTTAAGTCTGCCCGTAAATTGGTAGATAAAAAAGAAGCGATCATCTGGGATATATTAGAAAATATTTTGAAAGGTCACCCGGTAATGTTGAACAGAGCCCCGACCTTACATAGATTATCTATCCAGGCTTTCCAACCTAAATTGATCGAAGGAAAGGCAATACAATTGCATCCTTTGGTAACCACGTCTTTCAACGCCGATTTCGATGGTGATCAGATGGCGGTTCACGTTCCTTTGAGCAATGCTGCTATTTTAGAAGCACAGTTATTAATGCTTTCTTCTCATAACATTTTGAACCCTCAGAATGGTACACCGATCACGCTTCCTTCACAGGATATGGTGCTTGGATTGTATTACATCACCAAGGGTAAAAAATCTACCGATACTGAAAAAGTAAAAGGCGAAGGAAAAGCTTTCTATAATGCAGAAGAAGTGATCATCGCTTATAACGAAAAACAAGTTGACTTACATGCTCACATCAGGGTAAAAGCAAACTTTAGAAATGAAGATGGTTCATTAACATACAAACTAATTGAAACAACTGTTGGTAGAGTAATATTTAACCAACATGTTCCTAAATCAGTTGGTTTCATCAACTCTTTGTTAACTAAGAAATCTTTAAGAGAGATCGTAGGTGACATCATTAAATGGACCAACGTTCCAACTACAGCTAAATTCCTTGATGATATTAAAACATTGGGATACCGTATGGCATTCCGTGGTGGACTATCATTCAACATCAATGATTTGATCATCCCTGCTGTTAAGCAACAATTGATCGACAACGCAACAGTTGAAGTTGATGAAGTTTGGGGTAACTATAATAACGGTCTGATCACCAATAACGAACGTTATAACCAAACAGTAGATATCTGGAGTAGAGTAGATACAAGAATTACTGAAACGTTGATCAAAGAATTAGCGAACGATAAACAAGGTTTCAACTCTGTTTATATGATGCTTGATTCAGGTGCGCGTGGTAGTAAACAACAAATTAAACAGCTTGCAGGAATTAGAGGTTTGATGGCCAAGCCACGTAAATCCGGTTCATCAGGAAGTGAGATCATTGAAAACCCGATCTTATCAAACTTTAAAGATGGTTTGAATGTATTGGAATACTTTATCTCAACGCATGGTGCACGTAAAGGTTTGGCGGATACGGCTTTGAAAACAGCAGATGCGGGTTACCTAACCCGTCGTTTGGTGGATGTGGCGCAGGATGTTGTTATCAATGACGAAGATTGCGGAACACTACGTGGTATTGCAACTTCAGCATTAAAAGATAATGAAGATATTATTGAAGATCTTTCTGATAGGATCGAAGGGCGTACATCTTTACATGATGTATTCCATCCGGTAACTGAAGTTTTATTAGCACCGGCAGGACAAGAAATTTCTGCAGATACAGCTGATAAAATACAGGAAGCAGGAATTGAAACAGTTGAAATACGTTCTGTGTTGACTTGCGAAAGCAAACGCGGTGTGTGTGTAAAATGTTACGGTAAAAATTTGGCGAGCGGTTACCTGGCGCAAAAAGGTGATGCTGTTGGTATCATCGCTGCACAAAGTATTGGTGAACCAGGTACTCAGTTAACGTTACGTACTTTCCACGTGGGTGGTGTTGCGGGTTCTGCTTCTGTAGAATCTCAATTGCCTGCAAGGTTTGATGGTACTATCCAATTTGATGGTCTGCGTACAGTTGCAACTGAAGATGCTGAAGGTAAAAAGATCAATGTTGTTATCGGTCGTACCGGTGAAGTTCGTATCATGGATGTGAAGAACGATCGTTTATTAATTACGAACAACGTTCCTTACGGTGCTACATTGAATGTAAAAGATGGCCAGAAAGTTACCAAAGGGGAAGCGATCTGTACATGGGATCCGTTCAACAATGTGATCGTATCTGAAATTGTTGGTAAGGTTAAATTTGAAAGTGTGATCGAAGGTGTTACATTCCGTGAAGAAGCGGATGAACAAACAGGCCACAAAGAAAAAGTGATCATCGAAACAAAAGATAAAACGAAATTACCTTCTATCATCATTGAAGGTAAAGAAATGAAATCTTACAACTTACCGGTTGGTAGCCATATCGTTCTTGAAGAAGGCGATAGCGTTAGAAGCGGACAAGTACTTGTTAAGATCCCAAGAGTATTAAGCAAATTGAAAGATATCACGGGTGGTCTTCCAAGAGTAACAGAGTTATTCGAAGCAAGAAACCCGGGTAACCCTGCTGTTGTTTGTGAAATTGATGGTGTTGTTGCTTTTGGTAATATCAAACGTGGTAACAGAGAGATCATTGTTGAAGCAAAAGATGGTGTTGTTAGAAAATACCTAGTTCCATTAACGCGCCAGATCCTGGTACAAGATGGTGACTTCGTAAAAGCTGGTTCTCCATTATCTGATGGTCAAACTGCTCCTGCTGATATCTTAGCAATTAAAGGACCTTTCGCCGTACAGGAATATGTTGTGAATGAAATTCAGGAAGTATACCGTTTACAAGGTGTGAAGATCAATGATAAACACATCGAAGTGATCGTTCGTCAGATGATGCGTAAAATTAGCATTGAAGATGCTGGTGATACGATCTTCTTAGAAGGGGATACTGAAGATAAATTAGACTTTAACACAGAGAACGATGCAATTTTCGATAAGAAAGTTGTTACTGACTCTGGCGAAAGCACTAAATTAAAAACAGGTCAGATCGTTACACTTCGTGATGTTAGAGAAGAAAATTCTATTCTTAGAAGAAATGATAAAAAACTAGTTGAGTTCCGCGATGCACGCCCTGCAACATCTTCACCGTTGTTACAAGGTATTACAAAAGCATCTCTGGGTACACAAAGCTGGATCTCAGCTGCGTCGTTCCAGGAAACAACGAAAGTATTAAGCAGTGCAGCAATTAATGGTAAAACTGATCTAATGTTAGGCTTAAAAGAAAACGTTATCACAGGACATCCAATACCGGCTGGTACAGGTTTAAGAGAATTCGAAAACATGATCGTTGGTAGCAAGGAAGAATATGAATTGCTAATGACAACCAAAGAAGCGATGAGCTTTGATGAAGAAGAATAAAAAGCCCCTCTAAATCTCCCCGAAGGGGAGACTTTTTAAGAGCATATATTATAAGGAGCAAGATTATCTTGCTCCTTTTTTAATTAACAATAATATGTAAACGGTAGTTTATATATCAAATAGGTAAACTACATTTATAGTCTGAAAATAACATCGACCATGAAAAAGATCAGCATAGTTTTTAGCGTTCTTTTAATTGCCATTTTTTGTTGGAGCTGTACCAAACAGGTTACTTCTTTTGTGCCGGTAGCCACTCCATTTTATTATCCGGGCAATTATAATTTTACGAACGTAAATGATTCAAATCAGAAAAAAGTACTGCTACAGATTGATTCATTAATGGCTGCTATAAATGCGGGAAATACACAAGGTGTACCGGTAGATACAACTAATTTAAAAAGGATATTCAACAGTACATCAGCAGTAGGCTATTCATTGGCAAGCCTATCTATTCCTGCTGCGCAGACGGATATCTTAAATTATTTTGATAGTATTGGGCTGTTCAGTCATTCTGTTGTAAATGGCAGTGATGGTACAGCGGGTGTTGGTGCAAGTACATTGCAAGCTGGTGTTTCTTATCTTCAATCTGATAGTGGCTATGTATACAGCCAAATATCAAATGCAGTATTAATGGAAGGATTGATAGCGTATCAAATGGAGACGAATTATTTGTATGATTCGGTTAATACCTCTATTGATACGACTATTATGCAACGCACATGGGATGCCGCATTCGGCTATTTTGGCGTACCAATTAATTTTCCTACGGATACAACAGGATCTAAATACTGGGGACAATATGCGACTACTTTAAGCACTCCGCTTGGATTAGATAATACGATCATGACAAATTTTTTAATTGGCCGTGCGGCTATTAATAACAATTATATCATTGCCAGTAGTTTTGTTCCTAATACAACCAGTTATGCTGCTATTTCAGATGCTGATAATATTATTGCAGCAATGGATAAGCTGGCCGGCGGCGCTGCTATTTACGAATTGGGCCAGGCACAAACAAATGATTCATTACACGATGATGTAGTAGCACGTGCCCACTTATCAGCATCATGGGGGTTTATACATTCTTTAAATTACAATATAAGTAAGGCAAGAACGAATAATACTGCGCAAATAAATGCTATTCTTGCAGCCTATGGTACTGATCTTTATCGATTCAACTACAGCTATCATAATGTTGATAGTATTAAAACAGTGATCGGCAATATGTACGGGTTCACAAATACTAATTTTTAATATATAACGATCATAGTATCAATGGGCAAGAGCGATCTTGCCCATTTTTTATTGTTTCCCGATTGTGTAAATCCAATTGCTGATATCGTAACAACAGAACTGTTTAGATAGCATAATGTTGCATTTCAATTAACCCAAATCTAACTATTCTTAAAATAAAGACATGAAAAAAATCACTATCTCATTTTGTATCCTTTTGGCAGCAATATCTTTCAGCAGCTGTAAAAAATCAAGTCATAGCAATCCTACAAATACGGATACCACTATAAACTATACAGTTCCTACAACATATAATTTTACTCATGTAAATGATACAGCTCAATTAGAATTAATTGCAATGGCAGATCAGATCGTTGCTGCAATTAATTTGGGTAATGTGGTTGGCGGCACAGTTGTTAGTACACAACAATTAACTGATATGTTCAACAATGTGAACGATCGTTTCAATGATTCTGTATATAATTTAAATGGATCAGGTGTGAGCTTAGCTAACAACTGTCCGGCTGCTGCAAAAACAGATATCCTAAATTATTTTGATAGCATTGGTGTTTACAGTCAATCAACTGCAGTGGCAGATTCTGGCGTTGCGGGTGTTGGCGTAAGTTTAGCTAATAAAAAATTGTTGTTGTCTCCTACAGGTATTTTTTACAGCCAGGTAGTTAAAAAAACGATCATGGGGGTATTCTCTTACCAAATAGCAAATGCTTATATGGCAGATTCAATAAACAGTACTGTTGATACAGTTGTTTTAGCCCGTTATTGGGATGCTGCGTTTGGCTACTTTGGCGTACCCGTTAATTTTCCGACTAATTTAACAGGCTTAAAATATTTAGGTTCTTACTGTAACCAGGTAAATGCAGGGCTTAATTCAAATGCATCGATCATGAATGCATTTTTGAAAGGCCGTGCTGCTATCAGTAATAATGATATTGCTACTATGAAAATACAGGCAGGTATTCTGATCGCTACGTTCGATTCTTTAGATGCGGCAGCTATTGTGCAGGAAATGCATGAAACAAACACTAATATCAATGCCGGTGATGCGGTAGCTGCTTATGGCACATTGTCTGAATCAATAGGTTTTGTACGTAATTTAAAATACAATACAAGCGCTACAAGAGTGATCAGTAATACGCAATTTGCGCAGCTGGAAGCGTTATATGACAACGTAAATCCGGGCAACCCGAACCTATATAGTTTTGTAGGGGTAAATGCAGGATTGACAACAACACAGATCGAAGCAAAGACTGCCGCCATTGAACAATTTATTGATAATGTATACGGGTTTAGTTCTACTGAATCTCCATTGTTATAATTACTTTTGCCAATGCAAATGAATGTGGGGCGTACATTTGCGCCTCACATTCATATTTTAATTGAAATATTTATGAAACGTATTGTTGTATTATTTTTTGTTTGTGCAGTATCACTACTTGTAGCAGTGAATTTTTCGTGTAAGAAAACTACGGCCCCTACTGTTGCAGATCCTATATTATTAAATATTGGCAACAATATTATTTTGCCTAATTATCAATCGTACGCAACGGCTGTTAATTCACTGGATTCTTCGATCAGCGATTTTAATGCAAGTCCTGATACAATAAAATTGTCCAACGTACAATCGCTTTTTAAAAATGCTTATATAGCCTGGCAATCTGTTTCAGAATACGATGGCTTTGGCCCGGCAGCAAATAATCAGCCACCATTAAGCGGCCTTAATTTATTTCCGGTAAATACAACATTGGTAGATGGTAATATCAGTTCTGTCACTGCTATCAACATTAATTCTTTTGCCAATAAAGCCGCTAAAGGATTTCCTGCTTTAGATTATTTGTTATTTGGTGCAGATAAGGCCACTTTATTAATTGATTTTACAACGGATGCAAAAGCCGGTAACAGAAAACAATACCTGGCACTCGTATCGTCAGATATAAAAACAGAAACAAATGCTGTTGTAAACGCATGGCCACCTGCAGGAGGAAATTACATCAATACATTTGTAAATGGTTCAGGTACGAGTGTATCTAGTTCACTAGGACTATTACTTAATTCAACAGATCAGGATCTTGAAATATTAAAGAACTACAGGTTAGGTGCACCACTTGGCCTTGTATTTACAACAACCACTTCTCCTACACAAGTAGAAGCATATTATAGTGGCATATCTGCTCAGTTAGCGCTTACACAATTAACGGCCATTCAAAATATTTACTTGGGTACGGGCGCACATGGCAATGGCCTGGGATTAAGTAATTACTTAACACAGTCTACAGCTACTTATAGTACTTACAATGGAACTACATTGGATAGTACTATAAAGGCAACGCTTGCAGCAACAATAACTGACCTGCAGGGAATAGCTGATCCGCTTTCGGCCACTATTCAAACAAACCCTACATTGGCTACCGACGCTTTTAATAAAACACAGCAATTGGTTGTTTTATTAAAAACAGACATGCCTTCTTTATTAGGTGTTGCCATTACTTATGGCGATAACGACGGGGATTAATTATACATGCTGAAGAATTTTTTTAATAAGGTACTGCTTTCGTTCAAGGGCGAAAAACAGATAGCTCCATTAGCTGTTCTACGAATGGCATTTGGAGCGATCATGCTGATCAGTACGGTAAGGTTCATACTGAAAGGTTGGGTGTACGATTTTTACATTGCCCCAAAATTCTATTTTCCTTTTTATGGTTTTGAATGGGTAAAGCCATTGCCTGCAACAATGATGTATATTGTGTTTGGACTAATGGTGATCGCTTCTTTATTTATTTTGATCGGCTTTTTTTATCGCATATCTATCACCACTTTTTTTATTTGTTTTGTATATACAGAGCTGATCGATAAAACCTATTACCTCAATCATTATTATTTCGTCAGCATCATAACTTTTTTATTATTGCTGGTGCCTGCTCATCGGTATTTTTCTGTTGATGTGATCCGCAGGCCTTCTATAAAAGTTACACAGGTTCCCAGCTGGACGATCAATATTTTTAAATGGCAGCTACTCGTTATTTATTTTTGTGCAGGGTTAAGCAAATTGAATTACGATTGGATGGTACAGGCAATGCCATTAAAATTATGGCTTCCTGCAAATGCCGGTTTGCCGTTAATTGGCCCTTTGCTTACACAAACCTGGGTAGCATATTTATTTAGTTGGTTCGGAGCAATATTTGATCTGTCGATCGGCTTTTTATTACTTAGTAAAACCACAAGAAAAACCGCCTACATTTTCGTTGTTATTTTTCATGTATTTACCGGCTGGCTGTTTAAGATCGGGATGTTCCCTTATATCATGATCTTTGTTACCGTGATCTTTTTCTCCGAAGCATTTCATTTGAGATTGATCCAATGGCTGTCTGGTATCTTCAATAAAAGATCAGCGCAAACTGAAGATGTTCCCGCAAGATTGGTATTTTCTCCGCTTAAAAAGAAATTACTGTATTCTCTATTATCTGTTTATATCCTGCTGCAAATAATTTTGCCGCTTAGATTTTTATTATATCCCGGAACATTATTCTGGACAGAAGAAGGCTATCGTTTTTCCTGGCGCGTAATGCTAATGGAAAAAGGTGGCACCACTTTTTTTTATGTAAAAGATCCCGCAACAGGAAGAAAGGGTGAAGTGATCAATGAGGATTACCTGACGCCGCTGCAAGAAAAAATGATGGAAACGCAGCCGGATATGATGCTACAGTATGCGCATTATCTAAGTAATGAATATAAAAAGAAAGGCATCAAAGACCCTGTAGTAACAGTAGAAAGTTATGTTACATTAAATGGTAGCAGCAATCAATTGTATATTGACAGTACTGTAGATCTATCAAAAGAAAAAGAAAATTTTTTACCAAAAAAATGGATATTGCCATTTAAGAAAGACTGATTATAAATGAGAGCATCAATTGTACTATTACTTTTTTTTACACTATCATTTTTGCATGTTAGGGCACAACAAGTTGAAGTGTTGGATTCTGTAAAAGTAAGATCAGCCAGACAATCATTTGGCATCATCAGGTTAAATGATGTTGATGGCATGGGCATTTATGCAGGCAAAAAAAGTGAAGTGATCGTTCTAAAAGATATCACCGCTAATAAAGCCACTAATAATACACGCCAGATATATGGAAAGATACCGGGATTGAATATTTTAGAAAGTGATGGAGGTGCAGGACTGCAATTATCAATTGGCGGAAGAGGATTGGATCCTAACAGGACAAGCAATTTTAATACCCGTCAAAATGGGTATGATATAAGTGCTGATGCATTGGGCTATCCCGAAAGTTATTATACACCACCGGCTGAAGCAGTTGAAAGAATAGAAATTGTGCGGGGCGCTGCTTCGTTAGAATATGGAACGCAGTTTGGCGGTATGCTAAATTTCAGAATGAACAGCGGTGTTGATTCTGAAAAAGCGCAGCTTGTTTCGCGCTTAACGGGAGGGTCATGGGGATTTTTGAATTCAGCTACCAGTGTAGGCGGTACCGTTAATAATGTAAATTATTATACTTTTTATCAGCATAAACAAGGCGATGGATGGAGACCACATTCTCATTTTAATGATAATACCGTATACCTTTCGGCTATAATAAAGGCTACAAAAAGATTAGCAATTACTGTTCAGTACACAGGCATGGCCTACCTGGAACAACAACCCGGCGGGTTAAGTGATGCAATGTTTGCAGCTGACCCGCGACAATCTACAAAAGCACGAAACTGGTTTAAGGTAGACTGGAATTTAGGAGCAGTACTTTTAGATTATAATATTAACAGCCATTTAAAATTTAATTCAAGATTTTTCGGACTTGTTGCTGATCGTTCGGCGCTGGGTGTAATTGATGCTGTGCAGGATATTTATACTGATGGCCCCAGAGAATACCGCACCGATAGTTACAAAAATTTTGGTAACGAAAGCAGGTTGTTGTATACCTATAACATAAAGCAAAACCCTGATGTTCTATTAGTTGGAGCTCGTTATTACAACGGGTACACAGATAGACAGATAGGATATGGCAATAATGGTTCGGGTGGTACAAAGGCTGATTTTGCTTTTGATAAATCAACTCCATATGACTCCTTGAACTATTCCAGGTACACATTCCCAAGTCATAATATAGCTTTGTTCGCTGAAAATATTTTTCGCCTTACTACTAAATTGAGTGTTATCCCCGGTATTCGTTTTGAGAATATAGTAACAAAAGCCGATGGATTTTACAATATTGTTTTTGCAGACCAAAATCAAAATGTTATAGGATATACAGATAGCAGCGAACATAGAGTAAGCAACAGATCATTTGTGATAGCTGGTATTGGCGTAAGCTATAAACAAAATAATGCGACCCAATTGTATGCTAATATATCGCAAAATTATCGTGGAATTAATTTCAACGATATGAGTATTGTAAATGCAAACTATTTGGTTGACCCTAACTTAAAAGATGAAACAGGGTACTCAGCCGATATGGGAATAAGGGGGCATATTTCAGATGTTTTAAATTATGACGTGAGTGTTTTTACAATTCATTATGATGACAGAATAGGTCGTATACCTTCATTAACTGAAGGAAGCAAATTGGAAGTAACTAATGTATCAGCGTCAAGAAATATCGGCTTTGAATCATTTGCAGAAATAGATATCTGGAAATTATTAAAAGGTAACGATGCGAAAATGAAGCTGCTGCTTTTTTCTAATTTATCCTACACGGATGCAACATATGTGCATAGTCAAAATTCAGCTGTTGAAAATAAAAAAGTAGAGTTGGTGCCACCGGTAATTTTTAAAACAGGGGTTACTTTTCAGAAAAAAAAGTTTACAGCTTCCTGGCAATATTCTTATACGGGACAACAATTTAGTGATGCAACAAATGCTACTGCGCCAAGCTATATGGGTATTTATGGATTAGTACCATCTTACTATGTTATGGACCTTTCGGCAGACTATAGGTTTAATAAAATATTCGTGCTTTCCGGCTCCATTAATAATCTTACCAACAATAGCTATTTTACGCGCAGGGCAGATAGTTATCCGGGTCCGGGAATAATTCCTGCTGATCCGAGGGCTTTTTACCTGACCTTACAGCTTACATTATAGGCGCTGTTAAGCCTTTCCTAAAAATAACGCCCGATTTATTGCTAAACATTAGTTTGTAAGTATCTTGCCGCAAATTATTTATTGCATGAAAAAATCTCAGGTTATATTGAATGTTGTGTTAGCAGTAGCAGTGATCGTTTTGTTTTTTCTTTACTTTTTAGGAGGGAAAAAAGCCTGCCTGGCAAATGGCCGTGGAGAATGTTCCATCGTGAAAGATAGTGCTGGAGCAACCCGTCCAAGGATCGCTTATGTTGAATTAGATTCGTTGAATGATGAGGTTACTTTTATCAAAGAAAGAAAAACAGAATTAGAAGGTGAACAGACTGACATGGAAAATGATTACAATAATGCTTATCGTCAACTGGAAGCAGAAAAAAATAATTTTTTAAAAAGGGGAGCCGCTATTACACAGCCGGAAGCGGAAGCTTTTCAGCAAAAACTAATTCAGCAACAACAACAAATTGAAGCGGATAAGCAGGCGAGATCTCAGAAATTAGCAGAAAAAGGCTCTCAAGTAATGGAGGGCATTCAAAAAACATTGAAAGATTTCATAACCGGGTATAACAAAGATAAAAAGTATACTTACATTTTGGCGGTAGGTACAGGCCTGGATTATATGTTGTACAAAGATTCTACTTTAAATATTACCAGTGATGTTGTGAAAGGGTTGAACGACAAAATGAACAATCCCCAATAAACAATAATTCAATCAAATTATTTATCTTCATCCCGTTGCAAAACGGGATTTTTTATGCCGTAAACCTCAACAACCAATTATGGATAATATAGCCGCAGATAAAACAAGTTTTAAACCATCCTTAGGTTTATTTGATGCTACCATGATCGTGGCAGGATCAATGATCGGCTCAGGGATCTTTATCGTAAGTGCTGATATGCTAAAGGAAGTAGGCAGTGCGGGATGGCTTTTAACCGCCTGGCTGATCACAGGGTTTATGACATTGACTGCTGCCGTTAGTTATGGAGAATTAAGCGCTATGTTTCCCAAAGCAGGCGGACAATACGTTTACCTGAAAGAAGCATACAATCCATTGATTGGCTTTTTATATGGCTGGAGTTTTTTTGCAGTAATTCAAACAGGCACTATCGCTGCTGTTGGCGTAGGCTTTGCAAAATTCGGCGGTTATTTTTTCCCGGCGCTTGCCTGGGAAGATGCGAATACTTTTAAATTATTAGGATTGCACGTGCACTATGCACAATTAGTATCGATCATTTTGATCATCCTCTTAACTTTTATCAATACAAAAGGTATTGAAGCAGGTAAAATAATTCAAACGATTTTCACCTCCACTAAACTGATCTCTTTATTTGGGTTGATACTGGCAGGCTTTATCACTTTCAAATGGAATGTATGGCACCTGAATTGGCAAAATGCCTGGACGATGCAGCATATCACTAAAACGGATCTGGGGGCTATTAATTTTCAACCGCTACTGATCGGAGCTGCATTAGGCGCAATGGCCAGCGCAATGGTAGGAAGTATTTTCAGTAGTGATGCCTGGAACAATGTAACTTTTATTGCAGGCGAAATAAAAAATCCTAAAAGAAATATTGGACTGAGTTTATTTTTAGGCACATTGATCGTAACGGTTATTTATATTTTGATCAATGTTGTTTATTTGGCGAATGTGCCACTGGTCGACCTGGCATTTGCAAAAGATAACCGTGTTGCATTAAGTGCGTCAGATGCTATTTTTGGTTCGAGCGGCACTATCATCATTGCCGCCATGATCATGGTATCAACATTTGGTTGTAATAATGGATTGATATTAGCGGGCGCCAGGGTGTATTATACCATGGCAAAAGATCAGCTATTCTTTAAAAATGCGGGTAAATTAAATAAAAGCAATGTACCGGAGTGGGCGCTATGGATACAATGTATCATGGCCTGCGCCTTATGTGTAAGCGGTAAATATGGCGACCTGTTAGATATGGTATCTTTTATAGTTGTTATATTTTATGTATTAACCATTGCAGGCATTTTTATATTAAGAAAGAAAAGGCCTGATGCCGAAAGGCCGTATAAAGCTTTTGGCTATCCTATATTGCCTGCCATTTACATTTTAATGGGCATAGCTTTTTGTACTTTATTGATCATTTATACCCCACAATTTACATGGCCGGGGCTCATTATAACGCTAATTGGCATTCCTTTGTATTATCTTGCAGTCCGAAATAAAACAGCTTCAGAATAACCAATAGCAATGAAAAAAATATTTGTAAACGGCACTTTTGATATTCTCCATATCGCGCATATTCAGCTATTGAATTATGCTAAAAGTATGGGAGATTATCTCCATGTTGCCATTGATACAGATACGCGCGTAAAAGAAAAAAAAGGGGAGACAAGGCCTATTTATCCACAGGAAGAAAGGAAATTTTTTCTAATGAATTTAAAAGCGGTAGATAATGTTTCTTTTTTTTCAACTGACGAAGAATTAGAGAATACAATAAAAGAATATGCGCCTGATATAATGATCGTTGGCGGCGATTGGAGAGGTAAACCGGTTATCGGTTCACAATTTGCAAAAGAATTAAAGTTTTATGACAGAATTGAAAATTACTCAACCACAGCAACCATTCAAAGTATTATTGATAGGCGATAGCTGTGTTGATGAATATGTATATGGTATTTGCTCGCGCCTAAATCCTGAGGCACCCGTGCCTGTGTTGGATTATAGCAGGACCGAATTAAAACCCGGCATGGCAGCTAACGTGTATGAAAATTTAAAGTCCTTTAAACTGGATGTTGAATTTATTACCAACAAAGAAAAGATCGTTAAAACGCGTTATGTAGATCATAAATATAACCACCAGATATTGCGTGTTGACAGGCATGAAGTATTAACGCCATTACCAACAGCTTCATTCGATAAAAAATATGATGCGATCGTAATTTCTGATTACGATAAAGGCTTTATTACTAAAGAAAAATTATTTGAGATAGTAGCAAATGCACATTGCCCGGTTTTTATCGATACAAAAAAGAAAGTAGTACCGGATAAAAGCAATTGCTTTATTAAGGTGAACGAAGTTGAATTTAATGCTTTGATAAACCCTCCGGTAAATGTTGTCACAACTTTAGGTGAAAGAGGCTCCCGTTATAAAGATATCATCTACCCAACAGAAAAGGCAATGGTTTTCGATGTAGTTGGCGCAGGCGATACTTTTCTTTCTGCCTTAACTTATTTTTATTTATTGACAGGCAGCATCGAAAAAGCTATTCCTTATGCTAACAAAGCGTCAACAATTGTGGTGCAACATATCGGCACTTACGTACTGACAGAAAAAGACGTGGCAAAAATTTTAGAATAATTCAGATCATATACAATGACAAAAAATATTGATACAGCAGCAACGATAATAGTAACAGGAGCCGCAGGTTTTATCGGAAGCTGTTTGGTTAGTTTTTTAAATGAACAGGGTTACGAAAATTTAATTTTAGTAGACGAGTTTGGCCG
>DATHHR010000085.1:0-8180 GCA_035317105.1 Ferruginibacter sp.
GCCATGATCCCAGCCATTGGGATGCGCAGGTAAAACCAACTTATAGCGATATCGACCTAACCTTAAGCGGACATACGCATGGCATGCAATTTGGCATAGAAATTCCGGGATTTAAATGGAGCCCTGTTCAATATATGTACAAGGAATGGGGCGGTTTGTATGAAGATGCCAAACAAAAATTATATGTGAACAGGGGTTTTGGATTTATTGGTTATCCCGGTAGAGTTGGTATTATGCCGGAGATCACGGTGATCGAGTTGGTCTGAACCATTGATTGAAGTTGATTAAAATGATTTAACTGATTGAAGAATAAAAACCTAATCAACTCACTCAAAAAAATCAGGTTCAATCAATGGTTCAGACAAAATAAAAAATCCCATCAATTTAATTGATGGGATTTTTTGTGGAGAATACCGGATTCGAACCGGTGACTTCTTGCATGCCATGCAAGCACTCTAGCCAACTGAGCTAATTCCCCAAGTGGAGTGCAAATATAGAAGGTATAAATAAAAACCCCGAAATAAATTCGGGGTTGTATAAAGTAATGTTGAATTTAATTATCCTTCCCAAACCTCGCCTTTCCCTTCTAACCATAATTTCACTAGGTCTGTTGTGATCGATTTAGGTCTTTCTAATGGTAAGCCTAAGGCCCTGTCCCAGCAAAGGCTTGCCAATACACCCAAAGCTCTTGATACACCAAATAACACCGTGTAAAATTCATATTCTACCATACCGTAATGAACCAATAATGCGCCGCTATGGGCATCAACATTTGGCCATGGATTTTTAATTTTCCCTAAGGACTGTAAAATTGGCGGCACTGTTTCATAAATATTCCAAACGGTATTTACCAAAGGATCGTTCGGTAAATGTTTTTTACCAAATTCCATTTGTGCGGTAAAGCGTGGATCAGTTTTACGCAATACAGCATGGCCGTAACCTGGTACCACTTTTCCTTCGCTTAACGTTTTCTTTACATATTCTTCTATCTGAGCGCTGGTAGGTGTTTCCACGCCAAGCTGCTCTCTCATTTCAAATATCCATTTGATCACTTCCTGGTTAGCCAATCCGTGTAACGGCCCTGCTAAACCATTCATGCCTGCGGCAAAAGATAAATAAGGATCGCTTAATGCAGAACCAACTAAATGCGTTGTATGTGCAGATACGTTTCCACCTTCATGATCCGCATGGATCGTCATGTACAAACGCATCAATTCTTTAAATCCTTCATCTTCAAAACCCATCATGTGTGCAAAATTGCCGGCCCAGTCTAACAAACCATTTGGCTGAATATGTTCACCGCCCTTGTACTTACGGCGATAGATATACGCAGCTACTCTTGGTAAGCGTGCGATAAGATCCATTGAATCATCAAAAGTTGCATCCCAATATTCTTTCTTGTTCATGCCGGCGGCATAACGTTTTGCAAAAGTACTTTCTGTTTGTAATGCCATAATAGCGATTACAAATTGTGTCATTGGATGACTATTAATAGGCGTTGCATCAATTGTATCAAATACATGTTTTGGAACATGGCTACGACGCTGCCATACAGAAGTTAGTTCGTGTACTTCATCATCGTCAGGCAATTCGCCCAATAACATTAAATGAAATAAACCTTCGGGAAGCGGTTCTGTACCACCTTTTGCTTTTGGTAATTTTTGTTGCAATTCAGGAATGGTAAAACCACGAAAACGGATACCCTCTTGCGCATCTAACAAAGAAGTTTCAGTTACTAAACCGGTGATACCACGCATACCCTGATATACCTGAGCTAATGTTACTTCGCCAATTTTTTTAGTCCCATGATCTTTGATCAATGTCTTAATTTCCGCGCTAACTGCATCAGATTTCGCCTTGAAACTATCCTTCATTTCCACCATATAAAGTTGATTTTTTGTATTAGTTAGTTAGATTGCCCAAAAGATACATGAAATTACGATTCAACCTACTGTTTAACAAAAGTTTTATCGTAAAAAATGACTGTTCCTTACATAGAAAATGATAAATGGTAAATATGGAGTATTTGTGCGATATATAGTTTTGCCGGGAAGACGGGAAGGCGTTTTTAATTTATTGAATACAATATCTACATATGCCATTTTTAATGATAGGGACATTGAAATTTATAATAAAACCGATATGTAACTCCGTTAGTTTCAGATGACTTATTAATTGAGCTTGCCATAAAGGATTAATATTTTCTATTGCTTTTAATTCACAAATGATCTTATTGTCAACCAGCACATCTAATTGCAGCCCTTCATCAAACTCAATACCATCATATCTTATAGGTAATTTTACTTGTCGTTTGAAAGGAATATCTTTTTTATCCAACTCGTGACAGAGACAGGCTTCATAAATTTTTTCTAATAAACCTGGACCGAGTGGCTGTGCACTTTATAAGCAGCATTCATAATTTCTTTACAAAGAAATTCTTCTGTTTCATTTAAGATGTACATGGATTAATATTTAGGGTCAAAAAACGTCTTTCCGTCTTCCCGGCAAAAAAACAACAGAAGGTTTAAAGTTAGGCCTACCACTTGAATTATCATCATAAAAACCATCTTATCTTGCAGCTGAATGACAAAAACCGTTTTTGCTTTATTAAAAAAAGACCTGTTACTTGAATTAAGGCAGCAGCATACTTTCTATGGCATTTTGCTGTATGTAGCGTCTACTATTTTTGTTTTGTACTTATCGATCAGCAAGCCCGAAGCAGATGTTTGGAACGGCCTTTTTTGGATCATACAGCTTTTTGTTTGTGTGAACGCAGTAGCCAAAAGTTTTTTGCAGGAAGGCCGCGGACGAATGCTTTATTTCTATTCCATTGTATCGCCGGTTAATTTCATCATCGCAAAGCTTATTTATAATATCATTTTAATGCTATTAATGAGCGTGCTAAGCCTGGTTTTGTTCACCATCTTATTAAAGGATCCCGTAGATAATATGTTGCAGTTCATTGGCATTGTTTGTCTGGGGGGTATTAGCTTAAGTTTGGTATTTACATTGATGGCAGCTATCGCCGCAAAAGCACAACAGAATGCAGCATTGATGGCCATTCTGGGTTTTCCGTTGATCATTCCGCAGTTATTATTATTGATGAGGTTGTCAAAGACAGCTTTTGGTGAAATATTTCGTCAGGGTGCAGTAATGCAAATAGCTTTATTGTTAGTTGGGTTAGATCTGATGGTGATCGTATTAGCCGTTATATTATTCCCTTTTTTGTGGAAAGAGTAAGGCATTTAATATCGAATAAGTAATATGTAATATTTGTCCGTAAAGAAATCTTAAATATTAAATCTTACATATTAAATACTGTAGTTTTGCAAAAGTTTAATGTTATTTATGAGTAAGAATTGGTGGAAAATATTAGGTGTAGCATTATTGTTCTACACTTTTACAGCGGGTTTTTTGGTGAAGGTTCCTTACCTCGGTAATTTGTATGAGAGTATCAGGAACTTTTTCTTTCACGTGCCGATGTGGTTTGGCCAGATCACTTTATTTACTATCTCGCTGGGCTATTCTATTAAATATTTGAGCTCACAAAATATCAAAGATGATATCTATGCAAAGGAGTTTGCTAAAACCGGGATATTGTTTGGCATACTTGGGTTAAGCACAGGCGCTATCTGGGCCACCTATACCTGGGGCGAACCATGGAGTAATGACCCAAAGCAAATTGCTGCAGCCATCGCTATATTAATATACCTGGCCTACTTGGTATTAAGAGGATCGATGACTGATATTGATAAAAAGGCAAGGATCAGTGCGGTGTATAATATTTTCGCTTATTTCATTTATATCCCGTTGATCATGGTGCTGCCGAGAATGGTACAATCGCTTCATCCCGGCGGAATGGAAGGCTCTAAAGGCGGCGGTAATCCTGCATTAGGCGGAGATAGTTTAGATCCGCACATGCGCCTGGTTTTTTGGCTGGCAGTAACGGGCTGGGTTATTCTGGGGATATGGATAACCAGTTTGAAAATAAGATTGGAGCTGATAAAAAATAAAAATATCATTACTCAAGAATTCACCTGGGATCTGGATAAAGAAAACTTACATAAATAAGTATAAAATACTATCGATGCGTAAAATAATTAATAAGGCTTGTTTGTTTATTGGCGGACTATTGATCAGTACAATAGCTTTTGCTCAATACAGTACAGATACAACAAAAACTGCGGTAACTGTTACCACTACTGATGATGTAATGCGCAGCAATAATAAAATTTATGTAGTGATGGCCGTTTGTATCACCATTTTAGTGGCATTGATTTTGTACGTTATCCGCATTGACAGAAAGATCACTAAGCTGGAAAAAGAACAGTAATTTAGTACCACATACTCGTTTACATCGTTTATCGTTATATAGGTAGGATCTGGTGTTCAGTGATTTTTTATTCATGTATAAAAAAATCTTATGTCCGCACAACAACCGTATAGTTTTTTTCAAAACGTAGAAAAAAGTTTCGATAAAGCCGCAAAATTTACCCATTGGGATGCCGGCATCCTGGAACAGATAAAAGCCTGTAACAGCGTTTACAGAATGCGTTTCCCCATCAAAAGAGACAATGGAAGTATAGATGTAATGGAAGCGTACCGTGTGCAGCACAGTCAGCACAAAACGCCGTGCAAAGGCGGTATCCGTTTCAGCGATGGCGTAAGCCAGGATGAAGTAATGGCGCTTGCTGCATTGATGACCTATAAATGCGCCATTGTAAATGTGCCGTTTGGCGGGGCTAAAGGTGGTATCAGAATTAACCCCAAAGATTATTCTGCTTACGAATTAGAAAAGATCACGCGACGCTATACATCGGAGTTAGTGAAGAAAAATTTTATTGGTCCGGGCATTGATGTGCCTGCACCGGATTATGGAACAGGCGAAAGAGAAATGTCATGGATCGTTGATACGTATCAATCTTTAAAACCCGGAGAGATCGATGCCGCGGGCTGCGTGACAGGAAAACCAATTACCCAGGGCGGCGTTCATGGCCGTAAAGAAGCAACAGGTTTAGGGGTATTTTTTGGTATACGCGAAGTTTGTATGATGCCGGATATCATGAAGAAACAAGGCTTGTCTATCGGCATTGAAAATAAAAAAGTAATTGTACAAGGCTTGGGAAATGTTGGCTATTACTCTGCTAAATTTTTTCGTGAAGGCGGCGCTAAACTGATCTGCATAGCAGAATTTGAAGGCGCTATTTTTAATGCCGATGGATTGAATGAAGAAGAAGTTTTTCAGCACAGAAAAAAAACAGGTTCTATCATTGATTTTCCAGGTGCAACCAATCTTAAACATACCAATGATGCATTAGAATTAGACTGCGATATTTTAATTCCCGCGGCATTGGAAAATGTGATCAACGGAGAAAACGCGCCACGTGTAAAAGCAAAAATAATTGCCGAAGCTGCTAACGGACCATGCACACCCGACGCAGACGAAATATTTACCAAGCGAGGAATTTTAGTAGTGCCAGATATGTATTTAAATGCCGGTGGTGTTACGGTAAGTTATTTTGAATGGCTGAAGAACCTCAGTCATGTTCGTTATGGCCGTTTAGAAAAACGCTTTACAGAAAACCTCAACACACATATACTTGCGCAGATAGAAGGGCTGACCAATAAACAAGTGAGCGAAAAAGAACGAACGCTCATTAAACATGGCGCCGAAGAAATTGACCTGGTGCACAGCGGCCTGGAAGAAACAATGGCAGCAGCTACAAGAGAAATTATGGAAATATGGCTGGCTGATCCTGCGATACCAGATATGCGTACTGCTGCTTATATAAGCGCCATCAACAAGGTAGCGATCAGTTATGTAGAGCTGGGTATTTTTCCTTAGGATTTTTTAAATGTAAAATGTAAAATATCGAATGTAAAATGTAAAAGTTGTTGAGCTTTAATAAATAAGGAATAAGAAACAAAAAATAAGGAATAAGGAAGTTGTGAAGTAAGATTATTTAGATCTGACTTATTGGTAAAATGAAAAGTTTTTAAGTTTGCAAATCCGGTAATCCATTAATCCGACGAATCCCAATTCAGACAATCTTTGCAAATCAAATCAATCAGAATAATCAACTTCAATCAAAGGTTCAGACAAAAGCAGGCAATTCATTTATCTCAACAAAATCACCATTCACTTTTTCAAACCCAAAACAAAAACTACCATTGGTTATTATTAGAAAGGGAACAGGTATGGTAATATGATAACGCAAAATTTGCTGCAGTACTTTTTCATTTAACGGTTCACTCATTGCTTTACATTCGATCATTAACCAGGGTTGCGCATTTGTATTATACACAATAACATCAGTGCGTTTTTTTAATTCGCCGAGCTTCAATTCTTTTTCAACTGAAATTAAACTTGCAGGATATTGTTTTACCTGGATAAGGTATTGCAAAAAATTTTGTCGCACCCATTCTTCAGGAGTTAGCACCGTCCATTGTTTGCGTACTTCATCAAAGATCAATTCTTTATCCTGCTCTTTTTTTATTTTAGGTTGATATGGAGGATAGGCAATTTTTATCATAAATTAATTGACAATTTACAATTGATAATTGACAATTAATTATTCAGCCTTATCATAATCTAATAATTAATTCGTTAATAGATAAAGAACCCTGGGAAGGGAATTTCACTATAACTTTGAGACATTGTCAATTATCAATTGTAAATTGTCAATTATTATATAAAGATGAAAACAAAAGAAGAAATAGTACGTAACTGGCTACCCAGATACACCGGAGAAAACTTAGAAAATTTTGGCAAGTATATTTTACTGACAAATTTTAGTAACTACGTTGACATGTTTGCCAAATGGAACAATGTGCCCATAATGGGTATCGGCAGACCAATGCAATGCGCCACAGCAAATGATATTACGACCATAAATTTTGGAATGGGAAGTCCCGGTGCAGCTACAATAGTAGATCTGTTAAGTGCGATAGAACCCAAGGCTGTATTATTTTTGGGGAAATGCGGTGGGTTAAAAAAACAAAATAAAATAGGAGATCTTATTTTACCAATAGCTGCCATAAGAGGCGAGGGTACAAGTAATGATTATTTTCCACCCGAAGTGCCTGCATTACCTGCGTTTGCTTTGCAGAAGGCTATTTCAACTACCATCAGAGATTATTCATGTGATTACTGGACGGGCACAGTATATACAACTAACCGTCGTGTATGGGAACATGATGATACATTTAAAGAATATTTGCAAAAAATAAGGGCCTATGCGATCGACATGGAAACAGCTACCATTTTTAGTGTAGGCTTTTATAACAGGATACCAACTGGCGCCTTATTATTGGTAAGTGATAGTCCGATGGTTCCGGAAGGAGTTAAGACAGAAGAAAGCGATAAAATTGTAACAGCAGAATTTGTTGAACAACATTTAAAAATTGGTATCGATTCATTAAAGCAATTAATCAATAATGGCTTAACGGTTAAGCACCTGCACTTCTAAGTAATAAGTCAGAAGTCAAAACCAAAAAGTTGTAATGCTTTTCACTTTTAGGTTTTGACTTTTCACCTTTGCCTTTAACTCCTTACTTTTGCCCATGCAAAATACTTATAGCTACGAACGATTATTCAGCTTCGCTAAAAATATATTTTTAAAGATCGGGTGTACAGATGCTACTGCTGAAGTAGCCACTAAAGTATTGCTTTCTGCAGATCTTCGCGGTGTTGATAGTCATGGTATTGCCAGGTTAAATGGTTATGTGCGTTTGTGGGAAGCTAAAAGGATCAATGCTAATCCAATAATTAAAATTGTTCACGAAACACCTTCAACGGCAACGGTTGACGGTGATAAAGGATTGGGCCTAAGTGTAGCGCCTGCTGCGATGCAGATCGCGATCGATAAAGCAAAAAATGTAGGTACAGGATGGGTGAGCGTAAAGAATAGTAACCACTTTGGTATTGCGGGTGTTCATGCGATGATGGCATTAGAGCACGATATGATCGGTATTGCTATGACAAATGCTTCGCCGTTAGTTTCACCAACTTTTTCTATTGAAAAATTATTAGGAACAAACCCAATAGCTGTTGCTATCCCCGCAGGGAAAGAGCCGGCATTCGTGGCAGATTTTGCTACGACTACTGCTGCCAATGGCAAACTTGAATTACTGCAATACAAAAATGAAGATGCGCCATTAGGCTGGGTGCAGACAAAAGA
>DATHHR010000086.1:0-10426 GCA_035317105.1 Ferruginibacter sp.
AATATCCTTAATAGCAAATACCCCTATGCCATGTACTGTAGATTGTTTTAATCTTGTATAAACTTTATAATCGGGTAATTCAGATATAGTTTTAAAATCATTAGTGTGCCTTACAATCTCAAATCGCAATAGGATAGAATCAATGAATAGAATTGTCAAAACTATAATTCCCAGTATTACCCCATATTTTAATTTGTTATGGGGAATTGTTAAATAGGAATAATTATAAATTAATGAAAAAATTAAAGATAACAGAATTCCATAAAAAGTATTAACGTTAAAAACATACCAGGGAAAATACCATTTAGATAATTTTTTTTGTTGCTGTTCGCCCTCTTGATAAAAATAGTCCCAATTAATTTCGAATTTTTTTATTTTGTCTAAAAGTCCTTCAATTGAATCTCTTAATGCATCAATAACTAAACCACATGCATAGCAAACAATTAAAAAAACAGTTCCAATTAATAGTATGAATTCACTTTTGGCTTTTACAGCGTTTAAAATATCTGTAATATCCCAATTATATATCAAAGCAAATAAATACGCTAATGTTGTTACGCCTGGTACGAAATGACTTATAAATGAGTTTGATTTTAATTTAAATTTCATATTGTTATAGGATTTTTTTTCTCAGTAATCCTCACAAATATATGTGATATCAAATCTATCTTATCTTAAAATGAAAAGGAGTACTGTAGACACAATACTCCTGACCACCGCTTGTTGTTCAATATGAACAATCAAAAATTTATAATGCTATTTTATCAGACCGCTGTCTTTCAATTGTAGAATGGTTTCATTTGATGCTTTGGTAATCGCATTTTCATGACTATTTTTGGCAGTTCTACATGAATAAGTAATTCTTCCCAGCAACGTCTCTTGAAAAGGACGTTGCGTTCATTGCTATAATAAACTTCCTAAAACTAAAAAAGCTCAAACCTTATTAAAAAGATTTGAGCTTAGTATCGAGAAGCAGACTTGAACTGCCGACCTTCGGGTTATGAATCCGATGCTCTAACCAGCTGAGCTACCTCGACATTTTCGGACGGCAAAGATATAGGGATTTAGCCAAAAATGGAAATGTTAGCGCTATAAAAAAAGGAATAAGTCTGACGGACCCCCGTCTGACTTATTCCTTTTTTGAGTATTTCGCAAGATTTAAAGTCAGACGGAGACCGCCAGACTTTAAAAAGAGTTTTTCTTTAAAAGAATTAGAATGCTATTTTTGCCGCTCAAAACGATTTAACCAATGTCATACAACTTATTGAAAGGAAAGAAAGGGATCATATTTGGCGCACTAGACGAAAACTCTATTGCCTGGAAAACAGCTCTGCGTTGCCACGCAGAAGGCGCTCAGATAATTTTAACCAATGCACCCATTGCCATGCGCCTGGGCGAAATTAATAAGCTTGCTGAGGCTGTAAACGCCCCGGTAATTCCTTGTGATGTTAGCAGTGATGAAGATGTATTGAATTTATTAACAAAATCAATGGAACATTTCGGTGGCGGTGTTGATTTTATCCTTCATTCTATCGGAATGAGCATCAACGTTCGTAAAGGCATTTCTTACCCGGAAAATAATTACGATTTTACACATAAAGGACTTGATATTTCTGCCATTAGCCTGCACAGGGTATTGCAGACTGCTTTAAAGCTGGATGCGATCAACGAGTGGGGTTCAGTTATAGCGCTTACTTATATTGCCGCTCAACGCGTGTTCCCTGATTATAACGATATGGCTGATGCAAAATCTATGTTAGAAAGCATTGCGCGTAATTTTGGCTACTATTATGGTACAAGAAAGAAAGTACGTGTAAACACGATCTCTCAGTCTCCAACACGTACCAAGGCAGGATCGGGCGTAAAAGGATTTGATGGCTTTATTAACTACGCAGAAAAAATGAGTCCGCTTGGTAATGCAAGCGCAGAAGATTGTGCTAATTATTGCGTTACTATGTTTAGCGATATGACTAAAATGGTAACCATGCAAAATCTTTTTCATGATGGTGGTTTTTCATTCACAGGCGTTACTGCAGAAGTTATCGAATCAATGGCAAAATAGTTTTAACAATGGATAATTGGCTAATTGATAATGGATAATTTTTTACAATCATTCAATTGTATCAATCACAATAATAATAATATTTACTGCAATAAAAAATCCCCACTAATTAGCGGGGATTTTTTATTATTATGATGTCTGTAATTATCAATTATCCATTAATTCCCAACTACCATAAACACATAGTCTTCCATTTTCTTAACCTGTTGAACCCTGGTTAATCCTCTTAAGCCATTGCCTGTTGGAGCTTTTATCTTTAAAGTATTAGTGCTGTCTGCTTCTTTAGCTTCGTTGATCAGGTTAAAAATGTTTTTAGATTTGATCGAATATACAACACCATCAGCCTTCGTGTCTTTACCGGTGATGATACCGATGATCTCACCGTTGCTATTGACAACCGGCCCACCGCTATTACCCGGATTAGCAGGAATCGATAATTGATACGCAGAAGAATCGCCATCATTACCGCTGTTAGCGCTTAGGTAACCTTCTCCATAAACAACTTCGCTTTTAGGGAAACCTAAAATAAATATTTGTTCGCCTAAGTCTGCATTTGTCTTTTTAATGCTGTAGGGTAGCGTAGTGTATGCTTTGTATGCAGAGTCTTTTATTTTAAGAACGGCCAGATCCGCATTTTTATCTAAATAAATTGTAGCAGCTGAATAATAGTTGCCTTTGTTATCTTGTACATACACCGTCTTCATTGTTTCTACAACGTGTGCGTTAGTAACCAGATAACCTTTTCCATCAATTAAAAAACCTGTGCCTCTGTAATCGATAGTTGGTTCTGCTCTTCTTGTAGCAGTAGTATTCAACTGGCTTGTTGTCTTTTTTAATTTATTGATCTCGTTGTTAGTTTGGTTGATCTTGTTTACCAGCAACTCGTAATTTTCGTTACCGGATGTATTGGCATAATTAACAACGATACCGCTGCTCACAAATGAGATCACTGCTGCAATAGAAGCTGCCACAGCAATGCTGCGCCTGTATCTCTTCCATAAATAAATAACTTTTTCAGTGCCTTTTATTTGTGGCTGGGTTATCAAACCTTCTTCCGCCAGTTTATTTTCTACTTCATGTAAAGAATGACGATAGTTTTTTAAAGCGCTGTATCTGTCCAGCTCATGTAAAAAATACGAATGCTCTACAGCCAATTGATCAACATGAGGATCGCTTTTACGTAATTCCTCAAACGCGATCTTCTCCTGTTGCGACATTTCGCCACTCACGTATCGTTCAAGATTTTCTAATATTAATAAGTCTTCCATTTTCTTTGTTGTTAAGCGTTTTTATAAGATACGAAGAATATTTTCTTCAGCCTCACCAGGCATTTATATTTTTGTGTTTTTGCATTATCTGCATTAGTATAACCAAATTCTGTTGCTATCTCCTGCATACTTTTTTTCTGCAGGTAATACGCGTCTAATAAACTTTTACAAGGCTCTCCAATTTTATGCATGGCTGCTTCCATTATCATAAAATCGGTGTTCTTTTTATCGTGATCCTCTAATTCTTCTTCTACAGGTATCGTTTCTTGTAAATTCTCTACCTTGGTATTAAACCTTTGATCGTGCTGCAGCCTTTTAAGCCATAATCTTCTGCAGACAGAGTACATATAGGTCTTCAACTGGCAATTCAACTCAAAAGTTCCTGATAAAGCCTTTTCGTACAAAACTATCATGGCTTCCTGGAAAATATCCCTCGCGTCATCTACCGAACCCGTGTTATTCAGTACAAACCCCTGGATCATAGTGTAATTTTCCCGATAAATTGCTTCTATGGCCGTTTTATCATTCTGTGCTAAACCTACCAGTAATTGCTTTTCTTGCGCTGTTGTACTCACTGTTCTTTAATTAATACTGTTTGATGCATAATAGTAACCCAAAAGAACGAAAAATAATAATTAAAAAAACAGGGTTACTTTTTTTAACAATTGGTATTAAGGGATGATTATATATATAATTTAAACATTTTAAAACAAAAAACATGAAAAAAGTACTTTTTGTAGTTGCCGTTGCTGCAACACTAACAGCTTGCGGTGGTGGATCTAGCTCTACTTCTACAACAGATTCAACTAAAGTTGTTATCGATTCAACTAAAATTGTAACTGTAGATTCAACTAAAACTGTAGATTCAACTAAAACAGTTGATACTACTAAAACAGTTGCTGATACAACTAAAAAATAAGTGTAAACAGGTATCTGCCTGCTTTGGTAACCCTTGTATTTGAAAAAAATTTCAAATACAAGGGTTACCTTTTTTTATTAATGGTATTAAGCACATTATATATATAATTCACACTTTAAAACAAAAACATGAAAAAAGTACTTTTCGTAATGGTAGTAGCTACAGCGCTAACTGCATGTGGTGGTGGTTCAACAACTGCAACTGCAACAACAGATTCAACTAAAGTTGATTCAACTAAAATTGTTGATTCTTCTAAAGTTGCTGTTGATACAACTAAAACTGTTGTAGATTCTACTAAGAAAGATTCTACTAAAGCTGTAGTTGATACAACTAAAAAATAATTAAAACCGGATTATTTGATAATAATCTGGTCGAAATTTTAAAAAAAAGTAGCCCGACATTGAAAATTCTTTCAAATTGTTGGGTTACCTTTTTAATTTTGCAGTATTAAACTATATTATATATATAAACTCTCTTAACACTTAAAAAACTAAACGCATGAAAAAAGTACTTTTTGTAATGGTAGTAGCTACAGCGCTAACTGCATGTGGTGGTGGTTCAACAACTGCAACTGCAACAACAGATTCAACTAAAGTTGATTCAACTAAGATTGACACAACTAAAGCAGCAGTTGATACAACTAAAATGGCTGTAGATTCTACAAAGAAAGATTCTACTAAAATGGCAGTTGATACAACTAAAAAATAGTTAGAGACCGGAAAAGGTTGTTTGTTTGAAATAGCCGGTTTAAAGATTTTCATATGGCAAGCAATCGTTAAAGTCGCCCCTATTCCTAGGGGCGTTTTATTTTTAGCTATATGGCTATTAACTAGTTATCTAAAAAAAATATTGGCAATTACGTTTAGCTTACTTATTTTTGCTTCTCATTATGGCAATAACAACAAATACTCGATTTTATTTTAGCTACTATTTTAGAAATAGTACGGGAGTCTTTTGTTAAAAATGAAAAATAGAAATAACTAATTAACATAAAAGAATCCCGGCTAAATAGCTGGGATTCTTTGTTTACCTAAAGCCCTAACGAGCGAACTACATGAGCAAAATAAATAAATCAAATAGTACAACCGCCACATCACCTAAAGTGAAGGTTTCGATACAGGGCTTCGAAGGTAGCTTTCACCAGGAAGCAGCAAGACAGTTCTTTGGAAAGGAAGTAGAAGTTATCTGTTGCTCAACTTTTAGAGAAGTGGTAAAAATTGCCGCTAATAAAAAAGAGAGCGATGGTGGTGTAATGGCGATCGAAAATTCAATTGCCGGCAGCATCTTACCCAATTACAATTTATTGCAGAAAAGCAATCTTAAAGTAGTAGGCGAAGTTTACCTGCAGATCAAACAAAACCTGTTAGTAAACAAAGGCGTGGCATTAGGAGATATTAAAGAAGTACATTCTCATCCAATGGCCATTCAGCAATGCTTTGGTTTTTTGGATAAGTATAACTGGAAATTAATTGAATCGGAAGATACGGCGTTGAGTGCCAAACATATTCAGCAACATAAAAGCAAACATATTGCCGCGATCGCAAGTAAGCTGGCTGCTGAATTATATGATCTGGATATAATTGCTCCGGGTATTCAAACACTGAAGCATAATTATACAAGGTTTTTAATTTTGCAAAGAGAAGAAGTAACAAATGAAATTGAAAATGCCAATAAAGCTTCCATCAATTTTCATACGGATCACTCAAAAGGCAGTCTTGCGAAAGTGTTAACGAAAATTGCGGATGAAGGTGTCAACTTAAGCAAGCTGCAATCTTTCCCGATACCGGGCAGTGATTGGAAATATTCTTTCCATGCAGATGTAGAGTTTGATGACCTTAAACAGTTCAATAAAGTAGTTAAAAGCATGCAGGCTTTAACAGAAGAATTGAAAGTATACGGGATATATAAGAACGGGAATAAGCCTTAAGTAATAAGTTAAAAGGCAAAACCAAAAAGTAGAAAATACATTAAGTATAAATAATTATTAATTTTTAATTACTAATTATTAATTAGAAAAGAATGAAAACAGCAAAAAGATTAGAAGGCATTGGTGAATATTATTTCTCTACTAAATTAAGAGAGATAGATGAAATGAATAAAGCCGGCAAACAGGTGATCAATTTAGGAATTGGTAGTCCTGATCTGCCGCCGCATCCGGATGTGATCAAAGTATTGAGTGAGGAGAGTGTGAAACCGAATGTACACGCGTATCAGAATTATAAAGGCTCGCCGATCTTACGCAAAGCAATAAGTGACTGGTACAAAAAATGGTACAATGTTGACTTAAATGTTGATACAGAAATTTTGCCATTGATCGGCAGTAAAGAAGGCATCATGCATATCTGCATGACGTATTTAAATGAAGGCGATGAAGCTTTAGTACCAAACCCCGGCTATCCGACTTACAGGAGTGCGGTTAAAATAGCGAGCGGTACTTGTGTTGATTATGACCTGAAAGAAGAAAATCACTATGAGCCGAATTTTGCCGAATTGGAAAGAAAAGACCTGAGCAAAGTTAAATTGATGTTTGTGAATTATCCGCAAATGCCAACCGGACAAAACGGAAATAAAAAGCTGTTTGAAAAGATCGTTGCCTTTGGTAAAAGACATAACATATTGATCGTTCATGATAATCCTTACAGTTTTATTTTGAATGAAGAACCATTGAGTATGTTAAGTGTTGATGGTGCAAAAGATATCGTGATCGAATTGAACTCTTTAAGCAAATCACATAATATGGCAGGCTGGAGAGTAGGGATGTTGGTTGGCGCAAAAGATAGAATTGATGAAGTATTGCGTTTTAAAAGCAATATGGACAGCGGAATGTTCCTGCCGCTGCAACTGGCTTCCGCAAAGGCTTTGAGCTTAGGTAAAGATTGGCATGATAGCGTAAACAAAGTATACAATTCAAGAAGAGAAAAAGTATATGAATTATTAGACCTGCTGAACTGCACGTATTCAAAAGACCAGGTAGGGATGTTCATATGGGCAAAGATACCTGCGAAATATAAGGATGGATATGCATTGGCAGACGAAGTATTATATAATGCAAATGTATTCATTACACCTGGCGGCATATTCGGAAATGCGGGTGATAAATATATCCGTGTTAGTTTATGCGGAAGTATAGAAAGATTCGAAGAAGCAATAAAAAGAATTGTGCATTCACAAGTATCAATCGTTAATTAATCATGACAGTTACAATTGTAGGAGTAGGTTTAATAAGTGGCTCGTTCGCATTAGCAATGAAAGAACATGGCTTTGCCACTAAGGTAATAGGCGTTAGTCGTACAAAAGCAAGTGAAGAAAAAGCACTTGCATTAGGCTTGATCGATGAAGCCATGTCTTTAGAAGATGCAGTTAAGCAAAGTGATTTTATTTATGTAGCTATTCCTGTTGATGCAACTATTCCTATCATGGAAAAGATCATGAACATGATCACTGATAAACAAATTGTGGTAGACGCAGGTTCTACAAAAAATGCATTATGCAAAGCTTTGGCTGATCATCCAATGCGCAAACGTTTTGTTGCCACGCATCCAATGTGGGGTACAGAATTTAGCGGTCCGGAAGCAGCAGTAAAAGAAAATGCTTTTAAAGGAAGAGCCTGTGTTATCTGCGAAAAAGAAAAAAGCGATAAAGCTGCTGAAGAACTGGTAGAAACTATTTACAAAAAATTAGGTATGCATATCATTTACATGGATGCCGCCAACCATGATATCCATGCGGCGTATGTAAGTCATATCTCTCATATCACTTCTTTCGCGTTAGCAAATACAGTATTAGAGAAAGAAAAAGAAGAAGATGCCATTTTTGAATTAGCGGGGGGTGGGTTCGAAAGTACTGTTCGTCTGGCAAGGAGTAATCCGAGTATGTGGGCACCTATTTTTATGCAAAACAGGGAGAATGTGCTGGATGTGCTAAATGAACATATCGCGCAGCTAAGAAAATTCAAATCTTGCTTGGAAAAGGAGAATTATGAGTACCTTGCGGAGCTAATGGAAAACGCTAACAAGATCAAGAAAGTGTTGGATAGAGAAAAGTAATGATTATCAAATAGTTACGATATTTTTTAAAGACGTAAAATTCAAATAAACAAACGACAATTGCTAACATAAACTATTTTTACAATGCAAACAGAAACAAAACCAATGAAAGACTTAATACAAGAGAAGTGGAACAAACGTCCGTTAATAATCAGCGGTCCGTGCAGTGCTGAAACTGAAGAACAGGTACTTGAAACAGCAACTCGGTTAGCAAAGACAGGCAAAGTAGATATTCTACGTGCCGGTATCTGGAAACCACGTACTAAACCGGGCTTATTCGAAGGGATCGGTGTGAAAGGTTTACCATGGTTAGTACAAGCTAAAAAAATTACAGGTTTACCTATAACAGTAGAAGTTGCCACTGCAAAACACGTTGAAGATGCGTTAAGCTTTGGTGTAGATATGCTTTGGGTTGGTGCCAGAACTACAGTTAACCCTTTTAGTGTGCAGGAAGTTGCTGATGCGTTGCGTGGTGTTGATATCCCTGTATTGATAAAAAATCCTATCAATCCGGATCTTGAATTATGGAGTGGTGGTATCGAACGTTTGCAAAAAGCAGGTTTGAAACAAGTTGGTATGATCCATCGTGGTTTCTCTAACTATGGCAATACAGAATACCGTAATGCCCCAATGTGGCACTTACCGATCGAAATGAAACGCAGGTTCCCTGAAATGATGTTGATCTGTGATCCATCTCATATCAGTGGCCGTAGAGATATTTTACAATCGGTATCTCAAAAAAGTATCGATCTTGGTTTTGATGGTGTGATGATCGAAAGCCATATTGATCCGGATAACGCCTGGAGCGATGCTAAACAACAAATCACGCCTGAACGTTTAGCAGAAATTTTAGATGCATTGATCTGGCGTTCTGAAACAACCGATAAACAAGAATTCCTAACGGCATTGGCTACACTAAGAGAACAGATCAACCACGTTGATGATGAATTACTTTTATTGTTGAGCAACCGTATGAAAATTGCTGATAAGATCGGTCAATACAAAAGAGATAATAATATCACCATCTTACAAACAAACCGTTGGAACGAATTGTTAGAAAGAGCTTTCAAAAAAGGTGAATCACTTGGTTTAAGTAAAGAATTCGTAGAAAAATACTACGATGCTGTGCACATCGAATCGATCAATCACCAGAATAAAATAATGAACTCTTAGATTTAATTAAGAATTAGGAATTAAGAATTAAGAATTTTTTCAACTCGGATTAGTCCAGGGTTTAGATAAGATTTTTTATTGTTGAAGAAAAGCTTATACTTTTTAAATTGACAGAATTCTTAATTCTTAATTCTTCATTCTTAATTCAATGAAGACAGAAAACATCCAGATCGGTAATAGCCAGGTATCTTATTATTTTGATGCAGGCTTTTCTTATTTGGAAGAACTGACGAAGAAAGAGAACACCATCATTGTTACGGATGAACATGTTTACCACCAACACCACGCAAAATTTGCAGGCTGGAAGATCATCGTATTAAAAGCCGGCGAAGAACATAAGCAACAAGCTGCGGTAGATGAGATCATTCAACAATTGATAGCTTTTGAAGCAGATAGAAAAACTTTTATCATTGGCGTTGGCGGTGGAGTGGTTACTGATATTACAGGATACGCAGCATCTATTTATATGCGCGGATTAAAATTCGGGTTTATCCCAACAACTATCTTAGCAAGTGTTGATGCAGCTATTGGCGGTAAAAATGGGGTAGATGTGGGCGTTTACAAAAACCTTGCAGGGCTGATCAGGCAACCGGCATTTTTACTATTCGATTATTCCTTCTTAGATACTTTACCTAAAGAACAATGGGTGAACGGCTTTGCTGAGATCATTAAACATGCTTGTATAAAAGATGCAGCATTGTTTTCTTTTTTAGAAAGCAAAACATTGGAATCATTTCAATCTGATAAAAAACTATTGGATGAATTGATACAAAAAAATGTAGGCATCAAAACTACCGTAGTGGTGAACGATGAGTTTGAGACAGGTGATAGAAAACTATTGAATTTCGGACATACAATCGGCCATGCTATTGAGAATAGTTATACTTTATTACATGGGCACGCGATAAGCATTGGAATGGTAGCAGCTTGTATCATATCAGAAAAGATCAATCATTTT
>DATHHR010000087.1:0-6907 GCA_035317105.1 Ferruginibacter sp.
GCCGGATACCGGTGGTAGCTGTTACAGCGCAGGCCATGCTTGGCGATAGGGAAAAATGCCTGGAAGTGGGTGCAGATAATTATATCGCTAAACCTATCAACATAGATATCTTATTTAAAATAGTTGATCAATATGTAAATAATGACCACAGTCACAAGTAAAATAGAATGGGACGAACTGGAAAGTTTATTGGTAGATATTACAGATCAATACGGGTACGATTTTTCGCAATATTCTAAAGCTTCGCTGCAACGAAGGATATTGTCTTTTTATTTAAAGGGAAAATTTTCGAGCTACGCCGAGTTTAAAAACAGGCTATTTGATGATGCTGCTTTTTTTATGTATTTCGTGGAAGAAGTGACGGTGAATGTTACAGAAATGTTTCGTGACCCTGCTTTTTATAAAATATTGCGGAAAAAGATTTTGCCCATATTAGCTACTTATCCTTTTATAAGAATATGGCACGCGGGCTGCTCAACAGGTGAAGAAGTTTATTCAATGGCCATCATGTTGAAAGAAGCCAATATTTTACACAAATCGCTTTTGTATGCTACCGATCTAAACCCTACTGTTGTAGAACAAGCAAAGTCAGGAATTTTCAAAGTAAATGCTATGCAGCAATATTCTGAAAATTATATTAACTCAGGCGGACAAAAAGATTTTTCAACGTATTACCGGGCAAATTATAACCTGGCAAAATTTGATGAGGAACTAACTAGCAGGATGGTCTTCTCTACACATAACCTGGTATCAGATTCTTCTTTCAATGAATTTCAATTGATCCTGTGCAGAAATGTATTGATCTATTTCGAAAAAAAATTGCAATCACGGGTATTAGAACTTTTTGACAAAAGCCTTGATAACCTCGGCTTTTTAGCTTTGGGAAGCAAAGAGTCTATAAAATTTTCTTCCATCGTATCATCTTATATACCGTTTGATGCTAAAGAAAAAATATGGCGCAAGATGAAATGATAGAATTGGTGATCATTGGAGGCTCTTCAGGGAGCCTTGATGCTATATTGAAAATATTGCCCGCACTCGACCCTGATTTTGTTACACCCATTATTATTGTATTGCACCGAAACATTGCCAGCGATTCTATGTTGGAAGAAGTGTTAGCGGCACGTACCCGTTTAAAAGTTACCGAAGCAGAAGAAAAAGAAAAAATAACTCCCGGCCATATTTATGTGGCTCCGCCGGATTATCACCTGTTAATCGAAAAAGACCACACGCTATCGTTAGATTATTCTGAAAAAGTAAATTACAGCCGGCCAAGTATTGATGTGAGTATTGAATCCGCAGCAGAAATTTACGGGAGAAAATTAGCCTGTATTATTTTGTCAGGTGCAAATGCCGATGGAACGAAGGGAGTTGTTTATGCTGAAAATATGGGGAGTAAAATTATTATCCAGGATCCTGCAGAAGCATTGGTGACATTTATGCCAGAGCATGCCATAGGACATACCAGCGTGAAGAATATACTATCTATTCAGGGTATTATCCTATTCCTTAACAGCCTTTAAAAGGTTGGGTTTTTCCTTTACAGCTTTACTGATAATTTCTTCCAGTTCACTCAACTCAAAAGGTTTTTGTAACATATAATCTGCGCCCGCTTCTTTAGCAAGCTGTTCAACGTGGCTATTAGCACTAAAAAATATTACGGGAATATTTTTTAGGTCAGGAGTGCTTTTTATTAACTGCACGCTTTTAACGCCGCCGATATCCGGCAACCAGTTATCCATTAAAATTACATCGGGATCATATGTTTTGATATCCTGTATTACTTCTCTGCAATTATTTTTGCAAATAACATCAAAGCCTCTCATACGTAAAATAGTGGAGCATACTTCCAATATATCAACATCGTCATCGTATATTATTATTCTGTTGGGCATTCCTGAATACTGTTGGTACAAAATTACAAATTTTAATAAAGATTATGTTTTGGTTTAGCGGAGTTCACAACTTTTTCTATAAGCAATTGATTGTATGCTAAGATTTTAGACTCTCTGCAGCATTCTAACACCAAAAACTATACCGCTTCGTCGCCGCAATTATTAAGCTAACTAAGATGAGTTTGTTATTTTATTGGGGAATTATTTCTACGTTTCCTCAATTTATAATGATTTAAACTAATAAAATAGCTATCAGCAGGGCATTTCAAAAGGGTACAATAATTTCTATATAGCCATATACTATGGCGGAAATGACGGTCAAGAAGTTCCTGAAAAAAGCTGGAAAGTGGGTTGCTTATATGTTGGTTTTTTTACTGGCACTAATTGTTGTTGCCTGTATTTTTATTAATACCAATTACGCTAAAAGAATAATACGGGATAAAGCCCAATCTTATCTTCAAAATAAGCTTCACACAAAAGTTGTGATCGGTGGCGTCGATTTTTCTTTTCCTGAATGGATAGAGGTTAATAATGTTTACATAGAAGACCAGGATCAAGATACTTTATTATCCGGAGGGAAGATAGCCGTTGAAATAGACATGCTTAAATTATTCCGTAGCAATATTTATATCAGAAAGATCAGGCTTGAAAATATCTATGCAAATATCTCCCGCCCGGCTAAGGATTCTGTTTTTAATTACCAGTTTATCATAGATTCTTTTGCTAGTAAAAAAACTTCAGCAAAACCTGTAGATACTTCCACAACAGATTTAACCATTAAAGGGTTATTACTGCATAATATTCGCTTGAAATATGCCGATGATTATGGTGGGACAAATATTACAGCGGCTATTTCAAATCTGGATATTAGCTTAAATAAGTTCAAACGCTCTTCCATGCAGTTTGGCATCAATAAATTTAAAACAGATAGCGTTGATCTAACAATGATCATTTCTAAAAATGGTGAAGTAGGTACACCGGGTAGTAAAAATAATTTGCAGCTGCTATTAGACCAGGCAGATCTGGGGCATGTAAATATTGCTTTTACAAATAAAGTAAATGGAATGTATTATGGCAATACCGTTCAACACCTCACAATAAAGAATGCAAAGGTTGATCTGGGTACAGAAGATGCTACTGTTGATAAAGTAGCATTGGATAGTTCGTTTGTACAATTCATTTCTCCAACTGTAGCTTCTGCCAAAAAATTGGATACGGCATCTGTCAAAGCAGCTACATGGCATATTGGTGTAAAAGACCTGCAATTGCATAATGACCAGGTGCAATTTGATAATAATATCAGGAAGCCGACAAATGATGGGATCGATCTTAATCACTTGAATATTCAACATATCAATATAGTCGGCAATGATATTACTTATTCATCAGATACTATTTTAGCGACGATCGACCAACTGTCTTTTATTGACAAAAGTGGTTTTGTAGTTGATACAACACACGCGAAAGTGATTTACAGCAATAAAGAGATCAGTACGATAGGGCTATATTTAAAAACGCCACAAAGCCTTTTGCAGACTACTGCAACTATACAATTTGATGATATCAAAACATTGATGGCAACACCGGTAAATACTTCAATAAATGTGACATTTACGAATAGCGTTATAGCGGTGAATGATCTGTATTTATTATCGCCTTCTGTAAAAAGATCTTTACCACCACAAAAATTTCGAAATAATTTTATAAAATTAAATACTGTTGTTGATGGAACCTTGCAGCAATTAAATGTTCATTCTCTGCAGGTAGCAGGTTTATCGGGTAGTGTTATCAATGCCAAAGCAGTATTATATAATATCACTGATAGCAATAAACTGGCTTATGACGCAACAATTTATAACAGTACCATTCAAAAAGCTGATATCATAAAATTTATTCCATCTAGTGATAAGACCGACAGAGAAAATATTGAAAAGATACCTGTTGTTTTATTATTGAATACATATATCAGGGGCGATCTGAAAAATACTATTGCAGATGTCAATGTGAATAGTGCACCTTTTAAATTGATCGGTAAAGCGAACATTAAAAACCTTAACAACACAAAAAGATTACAGTATGACGTCGTTATCAGCAATAGCCGGATCGAAAAAAGTTTTATTAGTACGGTTATTCCGCAAGGAACAATTCCGCCGAATATTAGTTTGCCTGATATCATTATAATAACGGGTTCGGCAAAAGGAGATAGGAACAATATTCAACCTGATCTTAAACTGGATGGCAATTATGGTATAGCTACTGTTAAAGGATATGTATACAATTTTCAAAACAAAGAAGAAGCTGTTTATGACCTGCAGTTTACAACAAATAATTTCGCTATCGGCAGGCTAATTAAAAAAGATACGTTAATTGGCACTGTTAGTTTAGCAGGATCTGCAAAGGGCAGGGGCTTTAATTATAAAACGATGCATATGGTAGTAACAGCCTCTGTTAGTCAGGCAGGTTTCGAGAAATACAATTACAAAAATATTTCGCTCACAGCTAATTTAAATGGCGGCAATATTACGAGTGCCGGTAGCGTGAGTGATTCTAATATAAGATTACAATATACCGTACTGGCTAACACTAACGGAAAGTATCCATCTGCCACTGCAACAATTCTTGTTGATACCGTGCAATTACAAAAATTACATTTATACAATGACGTATTGAATGGCTCTTTTAAAGTTAAAGTGAAAGCCCCAAGCCTCGACCCTAATAATATGGATGTATACGTAGCGATCGATTCTTCAAAGATCAACCTGAAAAATAAAATTTACTATTTAGATAGCATCATAGCTAAAGCGAATAAAGCGGATGGTATTACAGAGGTTAGTCTACGCTCACCAGTTGCAGATATAACAGCAAAAGGTGATTTTGATTATAGTAAAATAGGGGAGTCAGTAGAACAGTACGTCAATAAATATTATAAAATATCGGACAAATCATTTATAAACCTGCCGCCTCAGCAGATCGTATTTAGTGGAAAGATCAAAAAATATCCGATGGTTACAGACCTATTACCGGGCCTTGCATACGACAGCGTGAATTTTAAAGGAAGCTTTGATTCCAAAGACGGCGATAGTGCGTTGAATTTTTCTGCTGATGTTCCTTATTTTGTTTATAAGACAAATGAAATAGGAAAAGGAAAAATAAGCATCGCTTCAGCAAATGGAAGAATAAATGCTACAGCCAGCTTTGATACTTTAGATATTTCTAATAATATTTTTTATGGCGCCAGTGCAAATATTTATGCGGCAAAGGATAGTCTAAGCGTTGATGTGGCAACAAAAGATGGTCATAAAAATCAACAGTATGTATTAGGCGCAATAATAACTGAGAAAGATAAGACATACACTGTTAGTGTAAAAGATAACCTGTTGCTTAATTATCAAAAATGGGATGTCGCGGGTGACAATAAAATAATATACTCACCACAAGGCTTTTTGGTAAATGATTTTTTGCTGAGTGATCGTATGCAGAAGGTAAGCATTACCAGTAAACAAAATGTTTTAAATAGCCCGATCGATGTCAGTATTGATAGTTTTAATATAAAGGATATCACTTCGATATTAAATAAAGATACTTTGCTGGCGTCGGGTTTTATAAAGGGCAATTTTACCATGGGCGATTTTGATAAAAAATTACCATCCTTTACGGGAAATATTGAATTTGTTGACCTGCAAATAATGCAGCAACCCGTTGGCGATATAAAAATAACAGCACAAAAAATAAATGACAACACGATCAATGCTACTGCCAGCCTTACTGAAAATGGTAATGATGTAATTATAAAGGGGAATTATTATCCAAACAATGCACAGAAACAATTTGATGCAGACATTGATATAAAGCAGTTAAGAATGCTGACTATTCAAGCATTTACACAGGGGAATATTGCAAGGTCTTCCGGAGGAATCACCGGCAAAGTAGCATTGAAAGGAACATTTGAAGAACCTTACTGGAATGGCTACCTGGCATTTGATACTGCAAAGTTCACCATCACAAAATTAGGCACGGCTTATACGATCGATCAGCAAAAAATCCTGTTGAACTCGCGGGATATATCTTTTAAAAATTTCACTATTAAAGATTCTGTTAATAACGCTATGGTTATTGGTGGCGACATTACAGCCAGATCGTTGTCGAACTATGATCTTGATATGAATATTCATGCAAGAAAGTTTGTCGTAATAAATACGCCTAAGACCATCGATAATCAATTATACGGTTTTGCAGCTATTAACACAGATATAACCGTTCAGGGCAATAGTAATAACCCCGATGTAGAAGGTAATATTTCTCTGAATGAAAAAAGCGATGTAACAATGGTATTGCCACAAAACAATATCAATAAAGATGAGGCAAAATCTGTCGTAAGGTTTATTGACCGCGATACTTTTGCCTTACCCGAAAAGAAGCCTTTTGTTATTATAGATCAGAAGACATCAACCTTTGCGCAATTCGTGAATTATAATTTGAATGTGGATATCCCTAAAAAAGCGGCGCTGACAGTTGTGATAGATCCAACAACAGGCGATGAATTAAGGGTGCAGGGTGATGCGCATTTAAATGCAGGTGTAGATCCTGGGGGCAATCTTGTGCTGGCAGGAAATTATGAATTGAACGCAGGCCACTATATTTTACATTACCAGTTTTTAACGAGGCAATTTGATCTGTTACCCGGAAGTACCATTGCTTTTGGCGGCGAGCCATCGGATGCACAAATAAATATCTCAGCACAATACATTGTCAATACTTCTGCCGTTGACCTATTGGATAATGAAATATCGGAAGTTGACCCTAAAACTGCTGCAACCTTTAATCAGAAGGTTCCTTTCAAAGTGCTATTATATTTAAAAGGGACCATTAAAAAACCGGAGATAAGCTTCGATATCCAAATGCCGGATGATAATACGGAGATGAGTAGCGAGTTACGATCTGTAGTAGATAATAAATTAGTGCAGCTGCGCCAGGATGTGGCAGGCATCAATAAAGAAGTTTTTTCTCTATTA
>DATHHR010000088.1:0-3378 GCA_035317105.1 Ferruginibacter sp.
ATGACTACATTAAAGGTGATGACGTTATTATAAAGAAAATAGTTAATCAAGATTCATTGGAAAATATGGATATCCCATTTTAATTAAGGATTATATGAAGCCAGTACGGACTCTGATACAGATTGCAAAACATACATTAACGGGCGCTAAGGTGCCCGTAGTGATCGATAAAGTTGATGATAATAATGTTATTTTAGCTCATCGAGAATTGACAAAGGGACGGAAAGCATTTAATTTGACAATGCTTGAAAATCGCTGGGATAAGTGTCGAGATGATGTTATCGAATTGCTGAAAAAATATGAAATTCCTGGTCATCTTAGAAGTGATTGTCCTTTTGAAGATCACGATAGTGTTTTAGAAAGTGCGATATTTTTTGAAGAATATATTTATGGATTAGAGAAAAAAGAAAAAATATACCACAACAAATTAAAAGCACGTAAATTTTTAATGAAGTTGGATAATTGATTGAAATTATCTGAAATATTAAAATTAAATATTTATGGCTTTCCAATCACTCGAAAAAAATGGGTTGATAATGGTAGTAATATCCGATTGATAACCGATTGTGATAAAGTTGAATACTTAAATATTACATTAACACAAGAATCAATTCTTGCGAATGATTGGGAGATTATAATTGAGTTTGAATTTACACAGCATCACTTATGACTTGTCATTAATATTAATTAATATATCGATTATTATAATATGCATTTTACTTAAAAAATGTTACAATTTTATTCGAATAGTCCATAATAGTATTCTAAAACAAGAGCTCTTTATAATAATTATTTTAGCAAGAATAGATTTACTGAATAAAAAAAATATTAATAAGGAAAATAAATGAAATTATTAAAATTGATACCATTTTTATTAGTATCATCATTATATGCTGCACCTTTTGCTAGCTCAACAACAAATGTTACTAATTGGAATCCAGGGGGTCATGGTATACCTCAACATTTGAGTAGCCATCATCATTTCTATATATCCAATGATACACCTGGCGACAAGATATTTTATTTTACCTTTAAATTGTGTGTAAATGATTTTAAAGACTGCATGATTAAACAAGACATGATGGGTCTAGCACAAGGCCAAAATTATACTAAAGATTTAGACTTAGATTTCTCTCATACTTTTAATACATTAGGTGACCATTCAATCATCGCTTATACAACAATTACTGGAGCTGCAATTAATGAAACTTTTGATCAAAAATATATGTGGATACAATAAAAATGTCTAAAGATAAGTGGATTGATATTAATGATCAATTACCTAACCACGGAGAAAAAGTTTTAACTTACACAAAAACTGGTGCATTTAGTGTTTGTGTATTAATAGATATTAAAAAAATGAATGAAGAGTTATTTGAACTAGATATTTCAGAAAAATTATTCATGGATGAGCTATCACAATACAAATTTTGTTCCCAAGAGATACCTGGGAATTATTTAAATAATGTAACTCATTGGAGGTATTTATATGGCCCGAAATTTATTTTCCAATGAAATATTAATATTTTCTGATGAAGAAAATAATCATCCAATAAGATTTTTATCGGGTTGGATATACAATATTGAAGTTAATAACTCTCTATTTTTAGGAGAATCGAAAAATTATTGCACACAATTTAGTGATCAAGAATGTAAAAAAAATAATTGTTGTTTGGATAAAATAAAATGAATGGAATATTAATTGCTTGTGTAGCTGCTTTTTTGATAGTTTGCTTTTTCTTATGTAAATGGTCTTTATTTCAATTTATAGTTATTATGTTTTTACTTGAGATTTGCATTAATACACGAGATATCAAGAATGTCTTTCTTTAAAATAAGAAACTAAAATAAGGGTCGCTAAAGAAGGAAAGACAGTAATACAAATATTAAGTAATTTATCTCCCTCGTGTGGCCTAATTAAATAAGCCACTAGTGTTATTACATAGAGAACTGCCAATCCTAGCAATATTTGTTTTGCAGCGAGAAATTTATCTTTTTCGGTTATTAAGCCAATATTCACCGAATCTATTTTATTCGCATGGAATTGCTTTACTTTATATATCTCATCCAAGTTATCATCACTCATCCTAAGTGAGATTTATCTTATTATTATTCTAGTTTCTTCTCCCTCTTTTCTAGCGACTAATTCACCGTGAGTTCTATCAATGTATGCCGCTATTTTTAAGAAAGTAAGCGCTTTTGAAATCAATTCTGTTTTACTTTTAAGTTGGTAATGGTGCATTAGATCAATAATTGTATCATTGGCTTTTTTGTCCAATTCGAGATTGAGCTCAGTCATATTGATCCAATTGTGATTTAACTGGGCCTTATTTAACATGAACAAAATCTATTGTCAATCAAATAAATCCCAGTCGGTAGGAAAATTATTTCTTTTTCATCATTTTTTTAATTTTTGGTTTCATTTCATGGTGCATTGCTTTTTCCATATAATGATGTGCCTTTTCATGATGGTGTTTTGCTTTTTCCATATGGTGTTTTGCTTTTTCATGATGAGGAGATTTTTTCATATTAAATCCTTTTCAAATATAATGATGAGATGATATAGTATATATTATTTTTCCATAAATTAAAGGACTTATATCATGCCAATGATTAAAGGGGCTAAAGCTCGCACAAGAAAAGGATTTGCAGAAAATATTAAACGTGAAAGAAAGGAAGGTAAAAAGTTAGATCAATCCGTTGCGATTGCTTACTCTGAAGCACGCCGTGGTAAAAAGAAGAAAAAATAAATGAAAATAGTGACTAAAATAACCGATAGAGGTTATCCAACCCATGATAAAAAATATCATGAGGCCCATTCCGAAGCAGACACTTCTGAAAAGAAAAAATATCCAAAAAATTATCCAAAGACAAAAAAACTACTCAAAAAATTAGGTAGACATGAACTCATGTCTACTGAATCAAAAGAGGGAAAAATTCGAGTCGAGAGAAAATTCAAAAAATACTCGAAAGAATTAGCTTATCATGAAAAAATAGAACACAAGGCTTTGAATAGGCTAAATAAAAAATAATTAATTTTGATACGTAACGCTATATAAAAACTGATATTGAACTCCACTTGTCAAATTAGACATTAAGATTGGACTAGAATTTATACCAGCTCCTTTACCCCAAATACCGCAGAAACTACCTGATGCTTCCGCAATAATACTCATAGAAGTTAAACCAGCAGGCCATGTCATAACACCCGTCATATAACTAATTTCTCCACACCACCCTATATTATTTGTACTTTGAACAGGGAATGGTAAACCAGCAAGTTGGACCTCACCGGAAGCAGTAGTGAAAGTAGGCGTAAACTGTAATCTAGCATTAATCGTAACCAGATTACCTATTTTTGCATAGACACCAGTTTGG
>DATHHR010000089.1:0-2389 GCA_035317105.1 Ferruginibacter sp.
AGTCTCTCTTATTGGCACTCCTACAATATCAAACCTATGATCACCACCAACTATTGAGACACGAGAGGCTATCATTGTATAATCACCTATTTTAAGATCGTCTATAGATAAATGACAATTATTGCCTATGTATACAAAATCACCAATGTTCAATTCGAAGCATTTGATAATATTATCTTTTCCCATATAAAAGCCTTTTCCATATGATGTTATTCTATATTTAAAGGTAAGCAACATATACATCCTGATCTTTTTCAAAATGCTCTTCATAGATGAACTTAAACTCATTTATTCACATTATGTTTTCAAAAATTTCAAATAGTCTTTTGTTAAATATCAATAATTGGTTTTCGGGCGTAAAATTTTGTTTGATCATCTTCCCGGCATTCTCCCGATACATGTTACGTGTGTTAACGCTGGCATTTACAAAGATTTCAATTTTTGAGGCCAATGATTCTGCATTACCTTTTTCAAAAAAAGTTCCGGTTTTATTATCCTGTACGGCTTCAATTTCTGGCCCGTGAGAGTAAATATCATTGTTGGTGATAACGGGAACACCATAAGTTAGCGAGTGTATAGCTGTCAAACCTACTGCACTAGGTACCACACAGGCTATTGATTTAATAAAATACATTGCTAATACCCTTTCATCATAACAACTACCGTAGAAAATAAACTGTTCAAGAACGTCTAGTTCGTTAGCATAGTTTCTTAATTCATCTAAATAGGCGCCATCACCAATAATCAATGCATCAACAATATTGTTTTTACTTTTTAGAATAGAAAGGGCTTTGACCAGTAATTTCAATTCTTTACGTTCATCTATCCTTCCCGAAAATATCACGTATTTATTTTTTGGAAACTTTATCGTTTTATAATCAGCATCTGTTAAACTGTTAATTATTGATACCTGTCCATTATAATCTAGTGAATTATAAACCACATTAACATTTTTGGAATATCCTTTAGATGCCAGGATATTTTTGGCTCGGTTATCATATACAAATCCTCCAAATTTAAACCGATTGAAAAAAAGTAATTTGATTGATGTATTTAAAGATGAAACATTATTTAATAAACCGTGACTCCAAAACAGCGTGGGCGTACGTTTTATATTTAAATAAAATACGGCCAGCCATGTAGAAAGAAATTTCCAATCGCCTAAAAATATTACACAATCAAATTTTTCTTGTTTTAAAGCATTTATAAGACCTGATTGCCATAAATAATATCCTCCAAACCAATTATTTGTTACTTCAATAAACCTGCTATTATTTTCAAAATCAAAGAGTTTTAAGGCGCTATAAAAGCTATTCTTTTTTTTTCCGCCAATAAATGAGTATTCGATTTGCTCATTTTCAAGCAATTTGTTTATTATCGATCCTCTGTAATGAGCAAAGAAATGATATACTATTGCTACTTTAAATTTAGGCTTATTTAGCATCGATAAAATTTAATTGTTAGCAATACAAATTCTTTATTATAAAACAATTAGTTTTTATTATCAATTAACGGCTTGGTATAATCATATATAATTATATTTTTAATTGATGAAGTATCATTAGTCTTAAGTCTTTTGGGCAATTTTACCATATTTTTAAATCCTTTATCACTTGCTTCCCACCAAATAACGCCCTTAGGCTTTTGATTTTGCCACGAGAAGTTCTTTATTGTAGCTATATAACTAAGCATTTGATCTTTATCAATAATTTCACCACCGTATAATTTATTAGTAGGGGCTACTACATACCATACAAATGGAATAACTGGCTTATTTAATCTTTTTCCATATTCCAGGGCGGTCTGAAGGTTTAGTTTTAAATAATTAACATTAGCATTAGAGCCTTTCTCTTTATCAGGATATAATATATATAGGGAAGGACTAATAAAATCATATAGGGACAATACTCTGTCAAGTTTTTGATTCTCGTTTTGAACGTTCTGTCCGGGATAATAAATTCTGTAAGGCAGGCCATATATACCAACCTTAACATTTGGCCTGAAAGATTTAATTATGCTGATTAACTTTGCAAACTGTTCAATTGAATTATTAAAACGCGGATCTCCCGGAGTATAAAGGCGCAAATTATTAAATGTATCATTTTCCAAATCAACAGATAAAAAGCCTTGATCATCATTATTAGGATACAAACGCGCTAATGCGGTTTGGATGCTTTTTTCATTTATCTCAGACTTTTTATTAGGATCAATGGTCCCTTGATTTAAGAATTGATAAAATTTGAACACACTATGTTGACGAAAGTAATCGTCATTAGTATATCTATTCTGAAAAACATAGATATTAAAGCTGTCGTTACCTGAAGTTTGTGAAAAACATTTAAAAGATAATAACAAAGAGATTACGAAAATTACTGCTTTATTTTTCATA
>DATHHR010000090.1:0-11016 GCA_035317105.1 Ferruginibacter sp.
CATAGCCGTACAGATAATAAGTATTTTGTCCGCCACCGATACCGCCATATATTTCATTGTTTCTCGTAAAATAACTGATGGTTGATTGCACATTGGCCTGAGAATAATCCTGATTTTTTATATCGCCTTGCGAAGAGATATAATCGCCATATACATTTACCAGTAATTTTTTTGCATCGCCAAAGCTTAATCCTGCTTTGAAATAAGGAGTGGAGTAATTCCCATAACCACCTTTCAAATAATTTCTATTACCAAGATCAAGTATCGTATCACGATCCAGCGCTAATGGTTTTAAAGAAATTGGCTGATACGTATAAAATAAATTTTGTGAAGGGATATTATACGATAAAGCAGGTTTAGAAGTATCTGCATTTAAATTGGTTGCCGAAAAATTGATCTTCACCGCATTGCGCATAACGGGTTTATAGCTTGATGTGATATCAATAACCGCATGTTTGGTAGAATCTTTTTGCGCCATAGCGGCACAAGACAAAAAACAAAAAACAAAAGACAATAGCCAAAACCGGAACTTGGGATTGGTATTTTGGAATTTGATATAAATATATTTATCAATCATGATTAGTTTATTATTTTAGAATTTTCCGCCTCATCAGCTAATGCTTTGTCCAATTTTTGTTGCGCTTCCGTTTTCAATTCATCGATCGTTGCGTTTTGGATCACACTCTGATAGGTTGCCTTGGCATTAAAAAAATCCTTTTTCTGTTCAAAAATATCTCCTAACAAAATGTACGAGCTGGTAACCCAATAATCATAAGAGTTGGTTTCTTTAATAACTGTCATTGCCGCTTTTTGTGCTACCGGAAAATTTTTAAGGCTAAACTCGCAATTAGCTATTTCATATCTCGCTTCCGCGCCCCAGGCTGATCTGTTTATTGCTGCGCAGGATTTAAAAGCGATAATAGCATTCGTACTATCACTATTTGTTTCCAGTGATTTGCCCAGAACGAGATCTGCAATAGACTTATCATCTGTACTAATACCTTTTTTCGTTAATAATTCTTTAGCAGCAGTGTCTGCAGATGCATAATCCTTCAGTTGATAATAACAGCGAACCAATCCACGTAAGGCTTCTAATTTATTATCCTGATTAATGGCACTAAAACGTAATGATTCAAAATTTTGTTTGGCAGCAGCATAATCTTTTAGTTCAAAATAATTTATCCTTGAGGCAGCTAAGGTTGCTCTTTCAAAATATTTATTTGTACCAAGACTGCTTATATAATCATATCCTTTCAAAGCATTGACCCAGTCTTTATTTTTTGAATAACATTCGCTGGAATAAAAACTTGCTTCTACAACAAAATTTCCGTTTGGATATTTGGTCAAGTAATTAGCGAAATCTGCGAGCGCAGCAGCACAATCATTATCGATATATTTTACCTGTGCCGTGTGATAAGTAAGTGAATCGGCCTCTGTATCGGAAATGTTTTTCCCGATCTTTTTCATCAAAGCGATATAATCATCGGGCCTGCCTTCCTGGATATAAATATTTTTTACATTTTCCAAAGCTTCGTCCGCTTCGGGCGATTGAGGGAAATTCTGGATCAGCTGCGTATAATTGTCTAACGCTGCTTTATTATTATTTGTATTATAATATACCAACCCAAGCTTTAAGTAAGCTTTAGGCTGCAGATCACCTGCATCAGGCACAGCTAATATTGTATTTAAATAGGGGATAGCATTACTGAATTTTTCATTCGCCATATACACATCTGCAATACCTAAATTAGCATCAGGTACTAAGCTGCTTTTGGGGTATTGATGAATAAGAGAGGTGAGCAGCTTTATTTTTTGTTCAGGAGTTTTAATACCGGCGATCATTGCTTTTTGAAATAAAGCATAATCACTTTCGGGCAAAGCATTCTTCAGCACATTCTCATACATATCACTTGCCCTGGCGTAATCTTTATCCATATAATAGCAATCGGCACAACGTATATAAGCATCCTGTTCTAAAGAAGATGCTGCAGAAGATGATCTGCCGGTCTGTTCAAAATAGGGAAGCGCCTGGTGATAATCTTCTTTCTTTAACCAACAGTAACCAATATCATATTTTGCAGTGCCGGAATTTGCTTCTCCCTGTGCCGGTGCTTTACTATCGAGGTAGGCTGTTAAATGCCTGATGGCATCATCGTAATTAATTTCTCTGTACGCAATTTCTCCTTTCCAGAAATGAGCATAAGGTATTACCGATGATGTTGGTAAAGACAAAACCTTTGTCAGCAAGCTATCAGCCATGATCAATTGCTGGTCGTTGATATACTCAACAGACTTGCCATACAAAATACGCGGATACAATTTTTGCATTGCCGCCGTAGGCTTATCAAATGACTGATATAAGGCCAAAGCGTCCGTAAAATTATTAGTATTGGCAAGCAGGCCTACTAATATTTCTTTTGCTTCAGGAGTGTATACAGAGTTGGGATACCTGGTTACAAAATTTTTAGTTTCGCTCAACGCAATATCCTGGTAATTTAATTCGTAAGAAAGCTTGGCATAATTAAATGCTGAGACTTCTTGTTGTTCTTTATTGCTATTGTTATTGGCGCAATATTGAAAAGCATTTCTTGCATTTTCTTTTTGATTGGTACTCAAATAGCAATCAGCCAGCAAGTACATTGAATTTTGACCTAAGGAATCTTTTTCATTGCTTAATTGCTTAAACCCTTCAATTGCTTTATCTGTTTGTTTTAATTTGTAATAACAAAAGCTTAATTCATATTGTGTTTCTTTCGTTATTTTTTTGCTCTTGCCTACATAATATTCTAATAGAGGAAGCGCCTTTTTAAAATCCATCTGCTCAAAATAAATTTGTCCGAGCAATTGTTTCATTTCTTTTTCATAGAACATATTGCCTTTGGCTATGGCTGTTTCCGTATACTTTTCTGCTTCTTCTTTTTTGCCCTGGAAATAATATATCTGTGCAACATAGTACGGCACGATGGTTTTGTATTGATCCAGGTCCTGTATCACTGCAAAGCTTGCCAATGCTTCGCTGTATTCTCCATTATAAAAACAAATGAACCCATAATAGTAATTGGCTTGCACATAATACCTGCTATCATGTTCTCTTTGGATCAATTCAAACAAAGGCTTGGCTTTTTTAAAATCTTTGATATTGAAATAGGAGTAGGCCAATTCAAATTTTTCATCTGATACTTCATCAACACTTAGATGAGTATAGCCTGCAGCCACATAGTAACGGATAGCATCTGCATATTGTCCTTGCATAAAATAATATTTCCCAAGATGATAACTCATCAATCCGGTTCTTGGATCATTTTCAATGGCGTAGATATAATTTTTTGCATCTTCAGGTGCAATAGATAAACGCAGGTTTAATTCACAAACGATATAATAATAATTAACATCTTCATAAATGTATCGTTCATTGCTTGCCTGGTTTTCGGGATAGGCTTGTTTTAATTCTTTTAGCAATGGATAGGCTAATGCGTATTCCTTTTTTATAAATAATTCTTTCGCTTCTTTATAATTTTTTTGAGGATCAGTGATCACGGCAGTTGGCTGGGCAAAAGCAGTATAAGAAAAAACTAGCGCAAGCAGAGAGAATATAATTTTTTGTTTTTTCATATTAGAAAGTGTCAACTTATTTTTCTACAGGATGTAAAAATAACTATATTGCCCCTCAGGAAAACATCAGCAAATGGTGATTGTTAATAAGTGGATAAGTGATGTTTGCCTATGTAATTTATTTTTATTGCTGTTAAGAAAAATCTAAAGTAAAATGAAGAAACTATTATCGATTAATTATTCTGACGGGGCATTCAATTTTGCCATGCTGTTGGTACGTTTGGTGTTTGGCATTTTGATCATGAACCACGGTTATGGTAAACTCATACATTTTGGTGATTGGCACAATAGCTTTATGAATTTTATGGGCTTAGGAAGCACCATATCGCTTGCACTCGTAATTTTTGCAGAATTCTTTTGTGGCTTGTTCGTTATCATCGGGCTTTTTACAAGGTTGTCCGTTATACCTATCATAATAGTAATGATCGTTGCTATTGTTAAAGCGCACCACAACGCCATATTTGGTGATGCACAGCCTGCCACTTTATTTTTAACAGCCTTTCTTGTGCTATTATTTGTTGGCCCGGGAAAAGTTAGCGTCGATAGCATGATAGGGTAACTCGCTAAATATGCTTACTTACTAATACTAATTACCACCAATGTTCATCACCGAAACAAAGATCCGCGTCCATTATGCGCTGACAGATCAAATGGGCGTGGTCTATCATGGCCACTATGCACAATTTTTTGAGATTGGAAGAGTAGAAGCTTTCAGGCAAATAGGCTGTTTGTATAAAGACATCGAAGCAATGGGTGTAATTATGCCGGTAGTTGATATCAGTAGCCGTTTTTTGCGACCAGCTAAGTATGATGACCTGCTAACTGTAAAAACATTTTTGAAAGAATTGCCACAAAACCACAAAGTAGTTTTCTATAGCGAGATCTTTAATGAAGAAGGCGAGCTGCTGACCACGGGAAATGTAACGCTTTACTGCATTGAATCAAAAACGATGAAACGCTGTGATATGCCATTGGAGCTAAAAGAAAAGCTATCTCCTTTTTTTAAGTAAAAATCCAAAAAGCAAATCCCAAATTCCAAGACCGGAATTTTTGAATTTGTTTTTTGGACTTTGTTATTTGAATTTTACCCGTCTATTGATCTGCCAGTGCGTCGTTCCCTTTATTCTGCAGGTTTAAATGCACTTCATAAGCACCTCCTGCATTGGTTAGTTCTACCTGCGCAACAAATTGTGCATACTGTTCGTCCATTGCTTCTAAACGCAAAGTGCTGATAGCAAAATTTACATTATCCTTCGGCATTTCAAGATCACCCACAAAATTCAGGTAGCTTTTATCTACCCATTTGATACTAGAGTGCTTTACCAGCCTGAATAAGCTTTTGTATTCTGCCAAAGCAGCGTCAAAATCATCGCCTTCATACATAATTGCCTGCCAGCTTGAGGTCGTATCTACCCTTGAATTAAAACGGTATATAACACAATGAGAAGCACCCGGTAAGGTTACTTTTGAATTATACACGCGTACATCAGTTTGGGTTTGAGCAGGTAAATTGGTCCCCTCAATGTTTTTGTAATCAAATTTAAAATCCGTTACTGCCTTGGTTAAAGAATCGGCAAATGGATTTGAAGGCGTAATTGTTTTATAAAATTGTGCCTCAGAAATGCTACAGCATAGCATACATACCAACGTAAGTAGAGTTATCTTTTTCATCGTTTCATATTTAAAATGCAAAATAAACCATTGATTAATATCGGTCTATATCAAGTTTTCAACTTATTAACATTTTTTCAATAATCGCGCAGGAACCATAAATTTGACCTATACTTTCATTTTTATACAATTCATAACGATCATGGCATATTGGCTAATAAAATCAGAACCTGCTGTATACAGTTGGGACCAGTTTGTAAAAGACAAACAAACTTTTTGGGACGGCGTTCGCAACTATGCGGCCCGCAATAATTTACGGGCAATGAAGAAAGGAGAGGAGGTTTTATTCTACCACAGCAATGAAGGAGTGGAGATCGTTGGTATTGCAAAAGTGGCCAAAGAAGCTTACCAGGATCCAACTACAGAAGATACGGCATGGTTAGTGGCAGACTTTAAGCCATTCAAAAAATTGAAAAAGCCGGTAACCCTGGTACAGGTAAAGGCTGATAAACGTTTGGCAAATATGGATCTTGTTCGCCTGGGGCGATTGTCTGTACAAACAGTAAAACCGGAAGAATGGGCCATCATTATGGAAATGGCAGGAGAGAAATAAATCACAAAAAACAATAAATCAAAAAACAATCATTATGCTTGTTTTTTGATTTATTGTTTTTTGTGAATTTTAATTACCCCCAGGTGATTTTGGTTTTGGCCTGTTGACATTAAATGCACGCGAAATATTGAAACCAAAGTAAATATTGCCATCACCCCAATCGCCCGTGCTTTGATCAACACCATGTATTGATTGCGCAACATATTGGGTTTGAGACATACTTTGTGAATTACTAAATACCAATTGGAACACATGGCCCCCGGTTTCGATACCCCAGCCAAATGAAAATGAATTATGTGTTTTTTGGGAAACGATCTGTCCGTCAGGTAAATAATTATATTCAGCTTCGATACTCATGCGCTTTGTAAATTTTATCCTGGCGCCTGCACCAATCGCAAACACATCATTTTTATCTTGTTTAGTTGCTACTAAATTATAATGCAGGTAGGTTGGTGCTAACTGAATAGATATATTCCTGTTGAATTTTCTTGCGATCAATAATTGGGCTGAGTACGCCGTTCTGTTGCCAATATTTAAAAAAGAATCATCAGGGCTTTTTTGTGTGTAAACAGCGGCATAAGCAATGGCACTTACTGTCACAGGCATACTATTGTTATCAGCTGTTTGTCTTAAAACTTTATACTTTAAATACCCGTCAAATGTTTTTAGATAGGAGCTGCGGCCAACACCAACGGTTAAACGATTGGTGATCCCGTAATCAAGTCCCAAACGCAAAGTGGCATTATCTAATCCATACAAATTATACGAACCGCCGGTAGGCCCATTGATCTCTCCGAACCTATGTTGTATCTCAAAGTTCAACATGCCTTTTCCTTCACCTTCAACCGTCTGCATATTTACAATGTAAATGGCTTTAAATGTTCCGGTAACATAAGAAGTTTTTTTATCGACCTGCATAGAATCATCCAGCTTTGAAAGCAGGGTAGAATCCTGTGCATATACTTGTTGTAAGCCTACCGACAAGGCGATAATGCAAATAATTTTTTTAATAGACATATTGATTAGATTAGTGAGTGGTATAATTAGCTTTTACAGTTACGGTCAATTCTTTGGCGATATTATCCCTTACTACAGAAGGCACCGATATATTATAATCTTCAGGCTTGATCTTGAATTCGGCTGTGCCTGATAATTTACCATCTTTAACTTCTAATGTTGCAGGCAGCTCAATTGGCTTTGTAACGCCGTGTAATGTAAGATTTCCTTTGACCATTATTTTATACGTGCCATCTTTATTTAAAGTAACATCCCCTGTATATGCACCGCTAAAAACTGCTTTAGGATATTTATCGCTTTCAACATAGTTCTCATTAAAGTGATCCTGCATTAGTTGTTTTTTGAAAATAAAGCTTTTCAGTAGCAGGCTGAATGCCATATTTTTCTTACTGGCATCAATAATAGAATACACCTGGTTATTATCTGCCGTAATATCTTCTAAAGCAGCTTTAGAATAAAAATTTATATACGCATTTCTTGTAGAATATAATTGTGCATGAGTAGAAGAAGCGATGCCTGCAATCAGAAAAAAAAGGATAATGATCTTTTTCATTTTATAAGGTTTGATGGTTAATTATTTTGAGCGCCGTTCTGCACCCAATCGAGAAATACATTCAAGTCACAATCAGATAATTTGGGCATACCATATGGCATCGGTACAAAACCCGGAGCATGAAAAAGGTCGCCTAATAACTTGCTATTGTCTGCATATAATTTAAGGTTATCATAGGTTGCCAGGTTTATGCCTCCGCTACCGGCAGTATTCGCATCACCATGACAATAGTAACAATGCAGCTTCATCAACGGTACGATATTCTCATTGTATTTCATATTAACAGTATCGTTGTCACATGTTGTTGCAGATTGACCGGTAATTGTTTCGACATTGTTTTTAGAACAGCCGATTGACAACAAGATCACAAGGGCAACAAGAATTCCGGTTATCAGTAGAGTGTTTTTCATTTATAATTTTTTGGTACTTGTTTTTATTCTACGCCACAATCTACAAGACTTACATCCATTAAAAATCCTGTGCACTTACCTTTTATAGTGATATTGCTTCCGATGGCCGGATAAGGAGTAGTTGTTCCTTTTTCGTGCGGAAACATCTGGCAACTTATGCCACCACCTGTTTTTTGCGGAGACAATTCTAAGATATCAATTTCACCATTATGATCAATTGCAGCCAATACACCTTTTACTTCAATTACTTTCCCCAAATACATTGAGTCTGCTTTGTGTTCATTCTGGGCATATTGTTGGTATAATGTATCTGCAATGACCGAACTAGAGGCTGTTTCTAATGCAGCACTTCCGTGCGGCTTATTGTATAAATAATAACCAAACCAACCACCCGCACCAATAAGAACAATGGCTGCAATGACTAATATTATTTTCGTATTCATGTTGGTATGTTATTGAACATAATGTATATACGCAGCTTTTGTTGTGTTGGTTGCCACCATAAAATAATAATCCTGTTTATAAAAAAGACAGTCTGAAATGGACTGTCTTAATTTATTACAAGTTTTATAGGTTTTATGGAGCCTGAACTACCTGTGATCTTAATGTTTCAACAAGCGCACCAACACTGCCTATTAAATTTGCAGGAACATGATTTTGGTTAGCACCTGTTACAAGATCATCCACGAATGCATCAAAATCAGCATCGGTTGCCTTACCATTCATTCTTGAATTCGTGGCAGGATTGTGTGCATCTGTCATACTTAATCCATCGTAAGTATAATCTTTAGCGCCGGTTCCAATAGATACAAAGTTTGTCAAATTTCTAAGTAATTCATTAAAGCCTGTATAATTAGCTGGCGTAGCTGATACTTCAGCCAGTAGCACCTGAAAATGACTGTTGATCCTGCTATCTCCAGCGATAACAAAAATTGTACTGTCTAATACTGAACGAATTGCTAAATGTCCTGCTTCAATTTTTGTAGTTGTATCAGTAGGATCTGTTACCAGCGTTGTTCCCCCTAATGAATCATATAAAGTAGGTTTTGCAGCTGTAGAGCTGCTTTTTTTGCAAGATGACATTGACAATGCTGCTAGCATTGCCACCGCCATAATAGCCACTGCGGATAAAATTTTTACTCTTTTCATAATGTTGTTTTTGTTTTTAGATTAGATTGATATTAAAATACATGTTTGATAAAACTGTAAAACTTGTACGTTGTTGATGATGACATAGGGCATCCCCCGGCTATAGCTGCTTCGGTTGGAACAAAGCGTTCTGCTTTGTAGTTATTAACAGATTTAAAATCAGCTACAATTTTGTTGGCGCTGGTTTGGGCAGGAAAAAAGGTAAAGACCACAATATCATTTTTTGGATTGCATAACACGTGATCAATACCTTTTTGTTGGTACAGCCATGCAGTTATTTTTACTGAATCATTGCCTGTAAGGTCTTGCTTAAAATCAATGCGGGCCATCGCTCTGGTATGTGCATTAATAGGCTGTGGCCTTGTTACGATGTAAATATGTACGCATAATACAACTACTAATAAAAGCATAATGGAACCTGTCCATTTTGCTGTTTTTTTGAATGTTTTCTTTGTCATAAATTGATATTGAATAATTGATGGATGATTGGGTTCCTTAACAAATACGACAATTCTATGACAATAGATTTTGGTGGTACCCTATAAAGTCGAAACCGCATAACCAGATAATTCGCATACCCAATACGGTAAGCAATTACATTTGAAAAAAAGAGAAAAAAAATAATGAAAAAACACATCGTTGTATTGACCGGAGCAGGTATAAGCGCTGAAAGCGGCTTACAAACTTTCCGTGATAGCGATGGCTTATGGATGGGTTATGATGTATATGAAGTGGCCTCACCAGGAGGTTGGAATAAGAACCCCGAATTAGTGCTGGATTTTTATAATATGCGCAGAAAAGATGTGGCAGCTGCTGCACCCAATAAAGCGCATATGGATCTGGCAGCATTAGAAAGGGATTTTGATGTAACGATCATCACACAAAATATAGACGACCTGCACGAAAGGGCCGGCTCAACAAAAGTATTGCACTTGCATGGTGAGATATTTAAGATGCGTAGTGTCGCAAACGAAAGAAATCTGTTTGAAATAAGAGGCGATATCAAATTAGGCGATACAGCTGCCGATGGAGCACAATTACGCCCGCATATTGTTTGGTTTGATGAGCCAGTTCCTTTGATCGAAGAGGCTGCTGCAATTGTAGCAACGGCTGATATTTTTATCTTGGTAGGGTCATCCCTGCAAGTTTATCCTGCAGCGGGTTTATTGGGTTATTTGCCGCCAGATGTCCCAAAATATATCATTGATAAAAAGATACCACAGCTGAGCACAAGACCAAATTTATACTTCATTGAAAAACCAGCAACCGAAGGTGTGGAGATAGTAAAAAAATTGCTGATTGTTGATGTATGATTGCTGATTTTTGGAGAACAGGCGCTAAAATTCATCTTAAAATCAGACTTCAGCGATCATATATCAGCAATTAAAAATCTTCTCCACAAATGCGTAAAAAATGTGTAAAAGTAACCCTCCAAAAGCACCATTTTAACAAGGAAAAACAGCAGTAAATCGTTATTTTCGCTACCTATAAAATTATATGGAAAACAACGTAGCTAATGAAGGCGGAAACGCCAATAACAGGGGTAGGATTATCCCTGTAAATATTGAAGAGCAAATGAAAACATCGTACATCGATTATTCGATGAGTGTGATCGTTGGACGTGCACTTCCGGATGTTAGAGATGGTTTAAAACCGGTACATCGCCGTGTGTTATATGGTATGACCGAACTGGCCAACTATAGCAACCGCCCCTACAAAAAATCTGCCCGTATCGTTGGTGAAGTAATGGGTAAGTATCACCCGCATGGTGATGCCTCTATTTACGATACCATGGTTCGTATGGCACAAGACTGGGCCATGCGTTATAAAATGGTTGATGGTCAGGGTAACTTTGGTAGTCAGGATGGAGATCCACCCGCTGCCATGCGATATACCGAGGTTCGCCTGCAAAAGTTTGCAGAAGCCATGATGGATGATATCGAAAAAGAAACAGTCGATTTTCAATTGAACTTCGATGATTCTTTAAAAGAACCAACCGTACTTCCTACAAGGATCCCTCAGTTATTATTGAATGGCGCCAGTGGTATTGC
>DATHHR010000091.1:0-22842 GCA_035317105.1 Ferruginibacter sp.
AAGGAGAACAACGCCAGGCGATCGAAACACAAATTATTGACCCTATTAAAATGAATGCCCTATATATCAAGTATAGCTGTTTAATAGCGTCAAGCGCTTATTATCCAACCTGGATGAAACAAAAAGATGCGGCGGATAATAAAACATTTGCTACAATCTCTTACGTTAATATACCATATAGTGTTATCAGCGATAATGCAGAACCTGTAAGTGATCAGGAAATAACAGATTATGTACAAAAAAATAAAGAGAAATATAAACAGGATGGCGGCCGTACAATATCTTATGTAACTTTTAGCGCTGACCCAAATGCTGCAGATAGCACCAAAGCGCTTCAATCAGTGGCAGACTTAAAAGCTCCTTTTACAGCAGACACAAGCGCGCAGCTGTTTCTTGAAAGAAATAGCTCTACAACTGATTTTACAGATGGGTATACCGTGAAATCAAGCTTGACAATGTTGCCAAAAGATTCTATAATAGCATTGCCTGTTGGCAAAGTATATGGCCCTTATGTTGACCGTGACAATTATGTGTTGGCAAAAATGTTAGGGATCAAAGAAATGCCGGATAGCGTAAAATGCAGGCACATATTGATCGCTACGATGGATCCTCAAACACAGCAGCCGACATTGGATGACAGTACGGCTCATTTGCGTATTGACAGTATTGCTGCTGCTATCCAAGGTGGTGCAGATTTTAATGAAATGGTATTAAAGTATAGCGACGATGCAGGAAGCAAAAATAAAAGAGGCGAATACAATTTTACAGCAGACCAGGCTGGGTCTTTAGCTAAAGAATTTTCACAAACTGTATTTTATGGAAAAACCGGCGATAAAAAAGTAGTACACACGCAATTTGGCTGGCATTATATTGAAGTGTTGGATCAAAAAGATTTTGAACCTGCCTATGATATTGCTTACATGTCGAAAGAGATCTTAGCAAGCGATGAAACAATAAATGCAGCAAGTGTTGCTGCAACAAAATTGTCTGGCGAAGCAAAAGATCAAAAAGGCTTTGATGCTTATGTTTCCAAAAATGGTTTACATGAATATAATTCAGGAGAACCTGTTAAAGAAAATGCCTATGAATTAGGTTCTTTACATGATGCAAGACAAGTAATAAAATGGGCATTTGATGCTAAAGAAGGTGATGTAAGCGATGCCTTCAGCGTTGGCGATCAGTTTGTGGTAGCAATAGTTACTAAAATCGTTCCGGAAGGCGTTCCTGATCCGGCAACAGCAAGACCAATGGTAGAGGGTATTATCCGCAATCTTAAAAAATCGAATGATATCACTACTAAATTAGGCAGCTCGCCAACTTTAGAATCAGCGTCAACGGCTTATGGCAGGTCTGTTGAAACAGCAGGGGCCGATTCAAGCTTGACTTTTGCATCTCAAATTATAAATGGCGTTGGACAAGAGCCTAAACTGATTGGCGCTTCTTTTAATAAAGCTTATCAAACAGCTGTTTCTCCGGCAATTCCGGGATTAAATGGTGTTTATGTAATAAAAATAAACAGTTTTGGTACAAAAGCTGACGATGCACCAGAACTTGCAACAGAACAGGATGCTGAAAAAATGAGGAATTTAATGCAGGAAAAATCTTATGGCTGGTTTGATGCATTAAAGAAAATGGCAACGGTTAAGGACGAAAGAAGTAAAATTTACTAGTAAAATCAGTTTATTATATCTTAAGCCGGGCTTTTTGCCCGGCTTTTTAGTTCCCATCATTTCCATTTCTCGAAAACGCGATATAGTAAAAAACGTAGTATTTATAGTAAATTTGTATAGAAGAAAGAAAACAAAATGGAAGAAACGATCGTAAATAAGGTATCAGAAAGTTTACTGGTAACACTTGACCTGGAGGATTTTTATCCAAAGGATGCTGTCGCGCTGTTTGACATGAAAGACTATTTATTCATGGGTTTGATTTTGAAAGAAAAAGATTTTAGAGAAGCATTAAAAAATCTTGATCTTGAAAAATATACCAATAAATCGGTTGCAGTAACATGTAGTGCAGATGCAGTGATACCAATGTGGGCTTATATGTTAGTAGCAACTTATTTACAACCTGTTGCAAAAGAGATCGTTTTTGGAAATGAAGAAGCGCTAAAAAATCAACTGCTTTTAAAAAATATCGGGCAATTACCTGTCAATGATTTTATTGATAAAAGAGTTGTTATAAAAGGCTGCGGTGAATTGCCTATCGGAGAGGCCGCTTATCTTGAAGCTACAAAAAAATTAAGGCCCGTTGCAAAGAGCATCATGTATGGCGAGCCTTGTAGTACCGTACCAATTTATAAAAAGAAGTAATTTCTTTCTATCTTCACGCAAGATAAATCCCCTATTTTTTAATGATCAAAGCATTATTACAAGGCCTTGCAATTAGTATGATCTTGCTTTTCTCCGTTGGTCCGGTAATTTTTGCGATCATAAAGCAAAGTATTACCAATGGCCGTGCAGGAGGTTTAAGCTTCGTTGCCGGTGTTTGGGTAAGCGATCTTTTATGGGTGATCCTGGGTAATGCTTTTTCACAACTAGTGAGCGAGTTATTAAGCATTCAAAATACCATCAGTTTTGTAGGGAGCTTGTTTTTAATTGGAATGGGTATTTTTTTCTTTTTCTTTAAGAAACAAAAATTACGTTCTGAGCAGGAAGATTCTATAAAAATTACGAGTGGAACACATGCAAGATTAGCGCTTTCAGGATTTTTGATCAATACATTAAATCCGGCTGTGATACTTTTTTGGTTAACGGCAGCAACGGCTTCACTAAGCAATACGATCAGGGACCGGGTCATTATTTTTTCTACCTGCCTTATTTTAAATATGAGCGCAGATGTTCTCAAAGTTATCCTGGCAGGAAAATTGCGTGATAAGCTTACAGATAAGATCATTGCTTTGATCAATAAACTCTCCGGAGTATTGTTTATGATATTTGGAGCGGTGCTTTTGATCAAGCTTTTTTATTCAATACACCAACATTAACGAACGCTTTGTATTTAGCTAACGATAGTTATACGTATTTTGTAGTATGAAAATGCCACTGCTATTTATCCTTCTTTTTATCTCGGGAAAATTATTTTCTCAACCGTCAGATTTTATTTTATTAAAAAAGCATAATAGAACGATCGCTTCTTTTTATAGAGGAAATACCATTTCATTTGTTACCACATCTGGCGCAGCTATTGATGCCGAAATAACCGGCATAAGAAATGATAGTATCTTTTTAGCACAATATGTTATTCAACAAATACCCAGCAATGCAGGAGTAAATATTGTTGATACAGTTGGTAGCTATCCTTATCAATTTAATTACAACGATATCAGGTCGATTAATTTACCCGGAAGGCATTTTGATTTTTCTGCCAGCGGCGGAAGCTTATTTGGCGGCGGCATATTATTAGTGTTAGCTAGCGGTGTTGTGTATGTTGCAGATAGAAAAGATTTTAGCCCTGTATTAATGATCGCTGGTGCTGCATTGGCAACGATTGGTTATTTATTAGCAAGAAAAAATAGTAGTGGCGCAACGATCGGAAAAAAATATAAACTGGTTTATATTGATGTAACGAGTGATAAAAAGCCGTAAATATTTATATTGCAGCATAATAATACCTAACAGTGATGCAAAAGATCGGACGGTTTTTTTTAAAACTTTTTCTGTGGCTTTTTTTTCTTCAGCTCGCCTATATTTTTTTTTGTAAGTGGATAAATCCTCCTATTACTCTTACGCAATTAAGCAGCGTTATTCATGGCTATGGTTTGAAAAGAGACTATGTTGATTTTGATCAAATGAGTCCTAATATAAAGCTTGCAGTAATGGCAAGTGAGGATCAGCTGTTTCCTACACACAATGGGTTTAATTTCGAAGCGATAGAAAAAGCGGTAGCGTATAATAAAAAACATCCCAATAGAACAAGAGGCGCAAGCACTATTAGTCAGCAAGTAGCAAAAAATGTTTTTCTCTGGCAGGGAAAAAGTTATATCCGCAAAGGACTTGAAGTTTATTTTACTTTTATGATCGAACATATCTGGGGTAAAAAAAGAATTTTGGAAATGTATTTGAATGTTGCAGAAATGGGTAAAGGTGTTTTTGGTGTGCAGGCAGCGGCAAAAAACGATTTTGGCACAAACGCAAAAAATTTAACAAGGGCACAAGCGGCAATGATCGCTGCCTGTTTGCCTAATCCGAAATCCTACACAGTAAGGCCTTTGAGCAGGTATGTTGCCAGTCGTTACGGAGATATCATGGAACAAATGGACGATATACAACCTGTTCCCGAAGTACAAGTGCTAATTAAATAATTACCAAAAGCGCCAAAATATATGGCGCTTTTTATTTCACCGGTCAAAAAATGCTATTCACCGACTGTTTCGGTTTTGTTACCTATTGACTATTGCCAGGGGTATAAATTGCCTATAGATTTGTTCAAAACTTATAATTATGACAAACGAAAACATTACACCCGAAGTACAAAAAGATCCCAGAGAGAAAAAATATATCTTAAGAGGGATATTCCTCGTGTTGATCGGAGGAGCGATAATCGCCAGGCAACGAGGCTTGCCGCTGCCCGAATGGTTATTTACCTGGCAGGCATTCTTAATAGTATTGGGAATTTACTTTGCAATAAAAAATAACTTTAGGGATCGAGCGTGGCTTGTGTTGATCTTAGTGGGAGTTATCTTTTCATTCAATGATCCTGTTACCTTTTCGCTGAACGGGTTTGCTTTTGCTCTTATTGCTGGAGGGCTATTGATTATTTTTACGCGTGGTAAAGGTTCTCCTTGGAGTCTCTCGAATAGGTGGAGAAAAAGAAATGCGGCACGATCACGAACATATAGTGATACATACACAGCGAACTTTACTTCGGGAGATGATTACATAGATATAGTAAGCGTTTTTGGGGGCGTAAAGAAAAATATTGTATCGAAGGATTTTAAAGGAGGCGAAGCGGTAAGTTTTCTGGGCGGCACAGAATTAAATTTAAGCCAGGCAGATATAAACGGAAGGGTTGTATTGGACCTTACACAAGTGCTTGGCGGCACCAAGCTTATTGTACCTCCGCACTGGAATATTAAATCTGAATTGGTTTCCGTATTTGGAAGTATTGATGATAAACGGGGATTGGATAACGTTGTTGTGGTTGATGAAAACAAAGTGCTCATACTAAAAGGAACATCCGTTTTCGGCGGTATAGATATCCGTAGTTACTAAATTGTTCATTTCAAAATCAATCGTGTATGGAATGGTACTTAGCTAAAATCGTATTCCGTATTATTTGCGGAGAAGGAAAACATATGGCGCAGTTTGATGAACAACTAAGATTAATAGCCGCAACAGATACCAAAGCCGCTTTAAATAAGGCGAAGACAATTGGAATAAATACGGAAGAGTGTTACCTTAATCAAGCGAAACAAGTGGTGCATTGGAAATTTATTAATGTTGCTGAACTATATCATCTTAATAAATTAGTTGATGGAACAGAGCTCTATTCAAGGATCGAGGAAAATGACGAGCCCGAAAATTATATAAGGATCATCAATAAAAAGGCTCAGCATATCAGTATATCAAACACCTAAAAAATAAAAGCGTTTGTCTGGATCAATACTTTCTGTTAAAAAATTTTTCAGGGCATACATTGCGTGGTGGCTGGTATGGGGTGCATTGCAGGCAATATTGTTTCATCGGTTAGGGTTTAATTGGCATATTGCTATTGAAGATAGTGCGGTATCAAATTTTTGTATTGCTATCGCTTGTTTGTTGATAAGCCATATCATGCAATTTTATTTACCACAGCGTGAGCGCTTTGGTTATGTTTTGATCATCAGTATTTTATTAAGCTTCCTGGTTCTTTTTAGTAGTAAATGGCTGCTCACTTACTTTAATACAGGCAATCAACAATATATTGATACATTGGTAAGGTCGTTGCCCATACGTTTTGGAATTAATTTTTTATTGATTGCCTGTATATCAATGATCAGTATACTGTGGTATACTTTTCAGGATCAAAAAGAAAATGATGCAAGACGTATCGATGCAGAAAAATTAACTAAGAACGCAGAGCTATTTAAATTACGCCAACAGCTGCAACCACATTTTTTATTCAATAGTTTAAATTCTATAAGCGCATTGGTTGGGTCAAGACCAGAAGAAGCAAGGCACATGATACAACAGCTATCCGATTTTTTACGCGGCACAATTAAAAAGGAAGAAGCACAAATAGTTACGCTGGAAGAGGAGCTACAGCATTTACAGCTCTACCTTGATATTGAAAAAGTACGGTTTGGCCATCGGCTTATAACAAAAATTGTAAATGAAGTAGACGCTGAACAATATAAATTGCCTTCTTTATTATTGCAGCCGATCGTTGAAAATGCCATTAAATTCGGTTTGTATGATACAATAGAAGCCGTTTCAATAGCTATAACAATAAAAGTTGTCAATGATCAGTTGATAATAATTGTGCAAAACCCTTTTGACGCAACAACGGCATCAACGCAAAAAGGCGAAGGGTTTGGTTTAAGCTCTGTGCAAAGAAGGCTGTATTTATTGTTTGCAAGAAAAGACCTGGTTACAACAACTGCCGAAGAAAATATTTTCACAACAACTATAAAAATACCACAGTTGATATGAAAGTGATCATAATAGATGATGAGCCGCTGGCAAGAATGATCGTGGAAGAGTGCCTTCAAACATATAAGGGTGTTGATATTGTTGCAACCTGCGGTGATGGTTTCGAAGGGTTAAAAGCCATTCAGCAATACCAACCAGATCTTATTTTTTTAGATGTACAAATGCCAAAAATTACCGGCTTCGAAATGCTGGAACTGGTCGATCAACCTGTGTCGATCATTTTTACGACGGCTTATGATGAATATGCCATTAAAGCTTTTGAGGCCAATGCAGTGGATTATCTTTTAAAACCTTTTAGCAACGAGCGTTTTGATAAAGCGATACAGAAATTTTTGGATCAGCAATCTGTAGGAAATAAAACTCCTGAACAATTATTACAGATAGCCTCCAATTTACCTACTCAAAATAACAGGGTTGTTGTAAAGAATGGCAATAAAATAAAAATTATTCCGGCTACAGATATAGTATACCTTGAAGCGGCAGACGATTATGTAAAAATTTATACAAAAGAAGGCGGGTTTCTGAAGAATAAGACAATGAATTATTTTGAGGAAACGCTTGATCCAGCTCTTTTTGTGCGCACCCATCGTTCTTATATTATAAATGTCCAGGAGGTTACGCGTATCGACCAAAACGAGAAAGACAGCCATATTGCTCTGCTTAGATCCGGCGTAAAAATTCCTGTTAGCAGGAATGGGTATACAAAATTGAAAATAGTGTTAGGCTTGTAATATCTTTGGGCTGTTAAATAAAAAGATGGATACAGATTTTTTAATTATTGGTTCTGGTATTGCTGGTTTAACCTATGCTTTGAAAGTAGCACAGGATTGCCCTGATAAAACCATTACTATACTTACCAAAGCACAAAGCGATGAGACGAATACCAAATATGCACAAGGCGGTATTGCGGGCGTAATGGATTTTGATAAAGATAGCTTTGATAAACATATTGAAGATACCCTGATCGCAGGCGATGGCTTATGCGATAAAAAAATTGTTGAAATTGTAGTAAAAGAAGGTGTTGAAAGAATAAAGGAGATCATCAATTGGGGAGCCAAATTCGATAAAGAACCAGACGGCGATTTTAAATTAGGTAAAGAAGGCGGCCATAGCGAATTCAGAATATTGCATCATAAAGATGTAACAGGAAAAGAAATGGAGCGTGCATTATTAGAAGCCATAAAAAGAACACCCAACATTAATCTGATCAGCCATTGTTATGTGCTGGATCTTATCACCCAACATCATTTAGGTTTTTTAGTTACTAAATCAACCCCGGATATTGAATGCTTTGGCGTGTATGTATTAAATCTCAATAGTAAAAAAATAGAAAAAATAGTTGCTAAAGTAACATTGTTAGCAACGGGAGGTAATGGACAGGTGTATCGTACCACAACCAATCCCGCTATTGCAACGGGCGATGGTGTGGCAATGGTGTACAGGGCAAAGGGCAGAATTGAAAATATGGAATTCATTCAATTTCATCCAACGGCTTTGTATGAACCGGGTGTGCGCGGACAATCGTTTTTGATTACAGAAGCGGTGCGTGGGGATGGTGGTATATTACGCAATCATAGCGGTGTTGCATTTATGGAAAAATATGATGCAAGAAAAGATCTGGCACCAAGGGATATTGTAGCCAGGGCAATTGATAATGAAATGAAGATCAGCGGTACAGAATTTATGTACCTCGATTGCAGGCATTTCACCAAAGAAAAATTCACAGAGCATTTCCCTAATATTTATGAAAAATGTTTGAGTGTTGGTATCGATATCACAAAAGATATGATACCCGTTGCGCCGGCAGCACATTATAGTTGTGGCGGTATTAAAACAGACGAATGGGGTAAAACATCTATCAGTAATTTATATGCTGCGGGCGAATGTGCCTGTACGGGTTTGCATGGTGCCAACCGTTTAGCGAGCAATAGTTTATTAGAAGCAATGGTATTTGCACACAGGGCCTTTATCGATTCTACAAAAAAAATAACGACCAAGGATTACACGAATGCCGTTTGGGATTGGTCAGCTATTCCTGATTGGAATGCCGCAGGTACCAATGCTCCCAAAGAGATGATCCTCATCACACAAAGTTTAAAGGAAATGAAATTGTTGATGAGTGATTATGTTGGTATTGTACGTAATAACGAACGGTTGCATCGTGCCAATAAAAGATTGGACCTGCTACATGAAGAGACAGAAGCCTTATACGAAAAGACGGAAGTTTCTCCTCAGCTATGTGAACTAAGAAATATGATAACGGTTGCATATTTAATAGTAAAATGCGCAGAGTTCCGGCATGAGAGCAGGGGATTGCATTATAATACAGATTTTTTAAATAAAAACAGCCAGCCACAAAACATTGTATTGTAACATCTCTTTTACAATTGGCTATTAATAAAAGGCTTACTTTTATCGACTTAACTTCTAACGGGAAATAATGTTTTATATACTTTACGGCATACTCTACCTCATTTCTTTATTGCCTTTTTTTATTTTATATTTTTTATCTGATGGATTATGTTTTATAATTTATCGCGTTGTTCGTTATAGAAAGAGCGTAGTAATGTCTAACCTCGCCATTGCTTTTCCTGAAAAAACAATAGCAGAAAGAAAAAAAATAGCCAAAGGGTTTTATAAAAATTTTTGTGATTACATAGTTGAATCGCTCAAATTGCTTTCGATGAGCGATAAACAATTTGATAAAAGAGTTAAAGGAGATTTTTCTATAGTAGACAGATTGGCAAGAGAAGGCAAAAATGTTCAGATCCATGGCGGCCATCAATTTAATTTTGAGTATTGTAATTTAGTTACTGCAAGAAATACACACGAGATACCCTTTGTTGGCGTGTACATGCCCGTCACCAACAAGCTTTTTAATAGAGTGATATATAAAGTTCGCGCCCGTTATGGAACAACATTAATTTCTAAACCTGATTTCAAGAAAAATTACAGAGCCTTATTAAAGCAACGATATGTTATAACACTTGGTGCAGATCAAAACCCTGGACATGTGAATATCCAATATTGGCTAAACTTTTTTGGTAAGCCTGCACCTTTTGTAATGGGGCCTGACAAAGGAGCTGTAACACATAACCTTGCCGTTGTTTTTTTACAATCGAAAAAGCCTAAGCGTGGTTACTATGTGTATGAATGTTTCGAAGTGGTTACCAATGCAACAGAATGCAGTAAAGGGCAGCTAACATTAATGTACAGAGATTTTTTAGAAAAAATAATTCGGGAAGACCCATCTAATTATTTATGGAGCCATAAAAGATGGAAACACCAATTCAAAGAAGAGTTCAGGGAGCAATGGATCGATGAATAAATCATCAGGGAACAGGATCGTATCCATGCCCGCCCCATGGATGACAGCTCGAAACGCGCTTGATCGTTAGCCATAATCCTTTAACAGGACCGTATTTTTTTAGCGCTTCAATTCCATAAGCAGAACAAGTTGGAGTATACCGGCATTTAGGCCCTAGCCATGGAGAAATGATCCACTGGTATAATTTTATCAAAAAGATAAATGGAAGACTACAAATTTTTAGTACTGTTTTCATCTGTTATTTTTTGTAGCCGTTTGATACTTGCATTTATTTTTTCCGAAACGATCGTATGATCAGGAATATCGGCATTTGTATAAATAAAAAATACCTGTAAATGTTTGTCGCTGTTTTTTACAAGATCTGCCAATGCATTTTTTTGTAACCGATACGCTTCTCTCATTAAACGTTTAATTCGGTTTCTGTCGACGGCTTTTTTAAAATGTTTGGTACCAACACTGAACCCTGCCTGTAATTGACCAATCGTATTGGCCGGTTGAAATAAATAAATTATTCGAAAAGGAAATAATGAAAACGACTTTCCTTCACTGAATAATTGTTCAATGATCTTGCGGCTCTTTAATTTATCTTCTTTGCCAAGTGTATATCGTAAATTTTCTTTCAAGGAGTTATACAAAATTAAAAAAGCTCTCACAAGGAGAGCTAAATATTTTCTGAACTGGATAAAGTCTATTTTTTACCAAAACGCTCATCAGAAACAGTAAGCTTAACACGTCCTTTTTTACGACGAGATGCTAATACCTTACGGCCATTAGCTGTTTGCATACGTTGGCGAAAACCATGTACATGTTTTCTGCGACGGACGTGAGGTTGGTAGGTTCTTTTTTTGCCTGGCATTTTCTTAAGTTTTTTCCTTTTACAAAATAAATTCTAAATACTTTTGATCAACACTCATCAGGGCACCATCCCTGGTGTTTGTGAAAGGACGGCAAAGGTAAGAGAAACTTATTAAGTTTTGTGTATAAGTTGTAAGTTTTTTTGAGTTTATAGCTCGATATGAGTTGATTTTACTGGCTTTCCAAAGAAGGTAGCAGCATGATTGTCAAAATCCTGGGCCAGATCAGTAGTATAAAAGGCTAACTGCCCGTTTTTAGTGCAATTTTTCTCTATTTCAGGGTGCCGGTTCAAATAATCTACCAGGCTTTTTGCTACTATTTCTCCCTGGGAGATAATGGTCACGTTCGCGGGTACAAATTGTTTTATCTTATTGATTAATAAGGGATAATGTGTACAGGCCAATAAAATGGTATCGATGTCTTTTGCCTGGTTTAGGAGGTTTTTGATATTGGTCTCCACAAAAAAATCGGCTCCGGTTGAATTATACTCATCGTTTTCTACCAGTGAAACCCACATTGGGCAAGCTTCCTGGTGAACTTTTACCTCCGGATAAAATTTGCTTATTTCTATCGGGTAAGAATTTGATTGGATGGTACCGTTTGTACCCAAAATACCGATTTCCCCTGACTTGGTAAACCGGCCAATAATTTCTGTTGTGGGCCTGATAACACCCAGTACTCTTTTATCGGCACCCAATTTTGGCAGGTCGTTTTGCTGTATGGTTCGCAATGCTTTTGCCGAAGCAGTATTGCAGGCAAGTATAACAAAAGAACAGCCTTGTTTAAAAAACCATTCTACAGATTGTAGGGTATACTCATAAACAGTATCAAAGCTTCTGTTTCCATACGGGGCACGTGCATTATCGCCCAAATACAAATAATCGTACTGAGGCAATTCTTTAACGATCTCTTTCAAAACAGTTAACCCGCCATAGCCACTATCAAAAACGCCAATGGGTTGATATTTCATTTGTCAAAATTAAAACAAGTTTATGCAATACAAGGTAATAAAAAACCCATTCCGGTAATGCCGGAACGGGTTAACTATTTAAAATGAGTTGGCTTACTACTGCATTGGTATACCACTTGGCATTCCTCCAGCCGGAGCCTTCGGTACATCTTTAATGCCTAATTTCTTTTTAACCAAAGGCAAAACATCGTCAGCAGGCGGGCTAACTAATAATGCTTGTTGATCAAGTATGTAAGCAAAGCCGTTTTCTTTTGCTACATCTCTGATACCCTGGATAGCTTTTTGACGAATAGGAACAAGTAAAGCTTGTTGTTTATCGTTTATCATTTGTTGCATTGTTTGGTTCCAGCCCTGAACTTTTTGGTACAAAGCAACCAGGTCATTTCTTCTTAATTCTCTTGCTGCAGGAGATAATTTTGCTGAGTCTCTTACAAAAATGCTGTCCTTTTCATTTAACTCAGTAAGGTAATCGTTGCCTTGTTGTGTCAATGAAGTTTGATAATCTTGTAATGCTGAGTTTGCTTTATCAGCCTCTGGCATTGAATTGATAAGGTCTTCAGTATTGATATAACCAATTTTGTTTTGAGCTGAAGCGCCTAAAAATGTGAAAGCCACCAAGCCTACTAATAATAATTTTTTCATTTTTCTGTAATTGTAATGTTTGTATTTAGATTGATATTCCTGTGTGTTATTATGATTGTTGTTTATGGTTTAGTAACGCCTAAAAATTTTAATACATCGTCGCTTTTATCAAGTTTCGGGTCAGCAAATATAACAGTAATTCCTTCACTTTTATCCAAAATAAAATCGTAAGATCTATCCACGGCTAATTTCTGTATTGCTATATAAACCTTGTCCTGTATTGGTTTTATCAGTTCCTGGCGTTTTTTGAAAAGATCTCCCTCGAAGCCAAAATATTTTTTTTGCAGGTCCCTTATTTCTTTTTGCCGGTTAAATATTTCGTCTTCTCTTTTCTTTTTTAATTCATCTGTGAGCATGATCTCTTCCGCATTATAATCGTTGGTCATTTTATCGAGAATAACCTGTTTTCTTTCGATCTCCTGTTGCCATTCCTGGCTGTACTGATCCAGTTTTTGCTGTGCAAAAGTATATTCAGGCAATTTTTCCAAAATATATTTGCTGTCTATTACTGCATAACGTTGTGCCGTTGTGCAAAAAGAAGCCAGGCAAAAAATGCAAATTGCAAGAATAAAACGTAGTGATTTCATATTAATTTTTTAATATTTAAATCAAATGTTACTCAGGTTCCTGTCCTAACAAGAAGGTGAATTTAAATGCACCTTTAAGCGGTTCGCCTGCTTGAATTCTGTCAATACCTAAACCGTAATCAAATCCTAATAAACCAAATAATGGTAAATAGAAACGCGCACCAACACCAACTGAACGGCGCAATACAAAAGGGTTATAATCTTTCAGGTCATACCAGCCGTTTGCTGCTTCAAAAAATACCGTACCAAATATAGTACTACTTGGGTTAAGGCTGAAAGGATATCTAAGCTCAACGGTGTACTTATTAAAAATTGTAAAGAACTCTTGAGGGGTGATATTTTCAGGGTTTACTTTTGGATCTGATGAAGCGTAAACCGGGTAACCACGCTGCGAAATGATATCGTAGCCTAATACCGCAAAAGTATTACTTAAACCGGCATCACCCAATTGAAAACGATCAAACGGAGATATTTGTAACTTAGAGTTGTACCTGCCTATATAGCCTAGTTTTGCGGCAACCTTTAAAACAAATTGCTGACTTTTGTCTGCGCCATGCCCCTGACCTAATGGAATATAGAAATCCTCATCAAAGCGCCATTTATGAAATTCAGGTAACTCGTATGGATTGGCTCCATTTCCTGTGCTTATGCCCATTAATGAATACGGTAATGTAAACTGGCTGCTTACCAACATATTTGAACCACCTGTTGGGTATATCGGGTTTCCCTGAGCCGCACTTCTGGCCAATGCTATTTTTAAACTGATATTCGTTGCGTTACCATTATCTAACCCTCTGAAAATGTTAGGATAATTCCTAAGCCTGTACTGTTGAAAATTAAGTGTGTAGATCAATGAAAAATAATCATCCGGCCATGTTAACTGCTTGCCTAAAGAAAAGCTAACACCGATCGTTTTGATATACGATGTATCCGCACAAGCCAAACAGAATTTATTGCCGGCACCATATGAGTTAGCATTTTTAGTACTGTAAACACTTGTAGTAAATGAATTACGTTTTCTGCCACCAAGCCACGGTTCTGTAAAAGAGAAGTTGAAAGAACGATATGATTTACCATTGGACTGAACCCTTGCACTCAGTTTTTGTCCGTCACCGGAAGGCAAAGGATCCCAGGTAGAACCTTTGAGGATATTCTTAACAGAGAAATTATTAAAAGTAACACCCAGTGTACCCGTTAACCCGATACCACCGCCAAAACCGGCAGAAAGCTCGAGCTGATCACTCGATTTTTCTTCAACGCTCCAACCAATATCTACGGTTCCGTTATCGGCATTGGGAACAATATTCGGTGTGATCTTTTCAGGATTAAAAAACCCTAATTGAGAAAGCTCACGTTGTGTACGTATTATATCGGCACGACTAAATTTTTCTCCGGGGATAGTTCTTAGTTCGCGGCGGATCACATAATCTTTTGTTTTTTCATTGCCCGAAATATCTACCCTGCCAATGGTTGCCTGCGGACCTTCCTGCATCCGTATTTCAAAATCAATAGTATCGTTATAAACAGCAGTTTCAATTGCATCTACGTGAAAAAATAAATAACCATCATCCAAATATAAACTTCCAACGTCTCCCCCTTCTTGTGTTAACTGTTTGCCTAAACGTTTATTTAATAAGCCCTGGTTATAAATATCACCTTTATGTATACCCAATATCAGGGTTAAAATAGAATCACTGTATTTTGTATTTCCTCTCCAGGAAATATTACCAAAGTAATACTTGCTACCTTCTGCTACCTTGATAAAAATATCTCTGTTGCCTTCTTCATTGGTAATATTTGTATCTGCCACAATTTGTGCATCTCTGTAACCTTTACTGTTGTAGTAATCTAATATTTTATCTTTATCCTCTGCATATTTTTCCGGATTAAACTTTGCATTAGCAAAAGTTGGATGAAAATAAGGCTGAATAAATAAAGCTGTTTGTGTAGGTAACAAAAAGCCATACTCATGTGTGTAATCTCTTAAAGTAAATTTTTTCGTTGTATCGTTGTAAGGATTTGGTATTGACGGAGGGAAAAATGTAAAGCGGGTCAACTCATGCGTACCGCTCATTTGCTTTTTTAATTTATTGGCGCTTGCATTTTCATCTCCGACAAAATTTATTGAATTTACTTTTACTTTATTTCCTTTGTCAACAAAAAATGTAAGCTTTACAGTGTTTTTCGATGCTTTAGCAACTTCTTCCTTAACTGTTACAGTAATATTTTGATAGCCTTTTTCGTCGAAGAATTTTTTGATAACATCGATCGTATTCAGCTTCATGTCTTCAGTAACTACCTTTTCCTTCGACAGGCCGATCTTCTTTTTAAGGTCTTCTTTATCTGTTTTTTTAATACCGACAATATCGTAATCAGATAATCTTGGCCTTTCAGTGATGGCAATTTCTATAGAAAGGTTTGTTCCTGACAGACTGGTGAAATATATCTCTGCATTTGAGATAAGATTTTGCTTCCAAAGCTTATTGATAGCCTTGCTAAATTCATCTGTACCCGGAATTTGTACTTTATCTCCAACCGCAAGTCCTGAAATAGAAGTAATAAGATTTTGGTCAAAAGACTTACTTCCGGTTACCGTAATATTCGAAATTGTATATATTCTTGGGGATTTTGAGTCGAAAATGCTATTTAATGCAGGGTTCACCGATACAGGAGTAGAATCTACTGCTATTGGAGAAGTGCTAGAATCAACCTGAGTTTGGGCAATTACCACCGTGCTACTGAAAAATACACTACTAATAAGAAAAAGGCCCTGGTAAATCCTGTGCATTAATTGTTTTTTACGAACGGCAAATTAATTGCAATTATTGAAAAGTATTTGTTAAATGAGCCTGTAAAGCCTGTCTCCTTTGAATTGATTATCTATTAATTAGCCGTTTTTTGCTCTTTTTTAATTTGATCGCCGGTTTTGCCAAATCGACGTTCTCTATTTTGAAAATCTATTATGGCTTCATAGAGATTTTCTTTTCTAAAGTCTGGCCAAAGTGTATTGGTAAAATATAATTCCGCGTATGCCAATTGGTATAGTAAAAAGTTACTGATCCGGTATTCTCCGCTTGTGCGGATCATTAGTTCAGGATCAGGGAAAGCGCTGGTTGTCAGGTAGTCCTGTATGGTTTTTTGCGAAATGTCTTTCGGCTCTAACTTTCCTTCTTTTACTGCTTCAGCAATTTTTTGTACCGTATCCAGTATTTCCCAGCGGCTGCTATAGCTTAGGGCCATGATCAAATTTAAGCCAGTATTGCCGCTTGTTTCATCCAGGGCCTCTTTCAATTCGCGCCTTGCATTTTCGGGAAGCATATTACTATCACCGATCATATGAAGCCGGATATTATTTTTATTCAGGATCGGCACTTCTTTGCGAATGGTATCTATCAATAATTCCATTAAACCACTTACCTCATAAGCGGGCCTATCCCAGTTTTCTGTACTAAAAGCATATAAAGTGAGGTATTTAACGCCGAGCTCGGCGCAACCTTCTACCACATTTCGTACACTTTCAACACCGTGCAAATGACCAAAAAGACGGTCTTCACCCTTTTCTTTTGCCCATCGTCCATTACCGTCCATTATAATAGCAATATGGCTTGGCAGGCGATCGATATGTATTTTTTCCTTTAAACTCATGTTCTTAAAACTATGAGTCAGGCTCGTAGCCTGACTTTGGGCACCAAAAATAGCAAAATTTAGTTGGAATAATTTTTTTAGACGAATTCTCGCCGATAAATTATTGTAAAGCGAGGATTATTTTACCGAAAATACCCATAACCCATCTTTTTGTAAAACATAGGCCATGTTGTTACCTGCTTTTATTTGCAAGGCATTAGAAAAAGAGGAAGGCAAGGGATCTTGCACAAGATTTAAAGAGCCTAATTTGTAAGCGTATAATAAGGAGTCGCTAAAGCCATACATATTCCCTTTTATTACTTCTACATTTTTCCAATGGAGAAAAGGAATATTATTTTTTAATCCGCCGTAATAATCAAAAATATAAAAACCTTTGTGGGGATCGTATAAATAAACGAAACCATCCCTGTCTATTATTTTAACAGGTGTTGGAACAGAATCAAACAATATTCTAAAATCAACAGTCTGGGATAAAACATTTCCGTTGATATCGATCTTTTTTAATTTACTGTCGCCTTCATCATATACCCATATATTATTATCGTAAGAAGTAGCGACAGTGCGCACCCTGAAAATATTTTGCTGCACTAAATTGATAGCCGCCAACACATTTAAAAACCTGTCTAATACAACGATGGTAGAAAAATCCTGGTAGTACAATAAGATCTTAAGCGGATTGCTTGCATCGATAGAAGTGAGCGCACCGTATTTTTTAACATCGTTAAATATGCCGATAGAATCACCGTTGGCCTTGAATTTTTTTAACTGATCGTTATTGGTAACAAGGTATTCATCGCCTAAATTATCTACAGTGAAATATTTGTAATCTCCCGGGATGGTTTTAATATAAGTAATGGCGGAATCTGATTGTGCCGTTGTGGTAGCTGTTGCCAGAAATAAAAAACAACAAAAGAAAAATATTTTTTTCAGCTTGTTCATTTATAATATTTTAGTTCGAGGTTATTTCCATCAAACACTGCGTAGCTGTTATAGTTTATCCATTCTCCTAAATTAATATAGCGGCTGTTGGCGCTTAAAGAAAAATCAATTGGCAAATGGCGATGCCCAAAAATGAAATAATCAAAATGTTCCTTTTGTAATACTTCTTTAGAATAGATCAGCAGCCATTCTTCCCCTTCACCTAAAAACACTTCGATATTACTATCTTCCCTGCTTCTGCTTCTATTCGAAAAATAATGCGCGATACCGATGCCGACAGATGGAGGCAACACACCAAAAAGCCATTGGCAAAATTTATTGCGGAATATTTTTTTGATGAATTTATAACCGGCATCACCCGGACCTAATCCATCGCCATGACCGATCAGGAATTTTTTGTTATTAAATGCAAATGTCTTTGGTTCGAAGTAGACAGGGATATTCAGTTCTTTTTGAAAATAATCTGTCATCCACATATCGTGGTTGCCTACAAAAAAATGAATAATGATACCGTTATCTGTGAGCTCTGCTAATTTACCCAATATGCGAACGTAGCCACGCGGCACAACCTTTTTGTATTCGTACCAAAAATCAAACAGATCACCTACAATAAAAATTTGTTCTGCATCATGTTTTATTTCATCCAGGAACTGAACAATTTTTTTCTCTCTAACTAAACTCACTTCAGCATTGGGCGCACCAAGGTGAAAGTCGGAAAGGAAATAGATCTTTTTATTATTGCTGATAGTCAAAACTTGGTAGAAATATTAGTGAACAATTGCTATTTCAAAAATAACAATTCATTTTTCATTGCGCGGATTAATTATTTGGAGGCGTATCAATTAAAAATAAATAAACTTCTTTTGGCCCGTGTACGCCGGTCACCAAAGTTTTTTCGATATCTGCTGTGCGGCTCGGTCCGCTGGCAAAGGTTATTAGCGAGGGAACATTCCCGTTGTATTTTTTTTGTATAAATTCCAATGCATCTTTTATATCAAATACTAATTGGTTGGTGTATGCAATACAAATATGTATGGGTGCGTATATGCTCACAGTGCGGCCACTTTGTTCTGCGGCACTTAGTACGATCGTTCCTGTTCTTGCCACCAGGCATTCACATCCGGTGATGGAAGCATCGCAGGTAGCAAGGTTGATCGTATTGCTAAATTGATCGTTCCATTTATCTTCTATGCAATAGATCTTGGCCCATTGTTTTTCGGTGATCAGTTGCTGCAGCTGTTGCTGCATATCTTTTTCATCAAAACAAAAAGCAAATTTACCCTGCAGCTGTGTAAAGGCTTCGGCGAACGTAACATCCAATTCATCTTGCGGAGCTTCGTAAATAGCCGTCTTCTCTTCGCTTTCGGGAAAAGGCAAAGGCACCGGTTTAGCCAGTGCCTGCTTTATTCTCTTTAATATGTTTTCTTTTGCAGTAGACAAATTATTATTCGTTTAAATTGCCGGCGGATTCAGTAATTCTTCCGGTAATGGTTGTGTTGTAGGATCTTCTGCAACAGCATCTTTTGGATCGATCTTAGGATCATCTAACAATTTCTTTTCTTCAAAAGGGCGTTTACCAATTAATGTTTCTACATCGCTTTGGAATAACACTTCTTTTTTCAATAATTCTTTTGCTAATTTTTCTACATCGCCTCTTTTTTCTATCAGTAGTGCCTTTGTTTTTTCGTAAGCAACTTCGATCAGTTTACGCACTTCCTGATCGATCATTTTACCGGTTTCCTCACTATAAGGTTTTGTAAAAGTATTATCCTGTGCAGGATCGTAGAAGCTTACATTGCCTATTTTATCGTTCATACCATACACGGTGATCATGCTGTAAGCGATCTTGGTGATCTGTTGCAGGTCATTGCTTGCGCCTGTGCTGATCTTTCCGAAGAAAATATCTTCACTTGCCCTGCCGCCTAATGTCATACAGATCTGATCCATTAATTGATCCGTGTTGTATAAATATTGTTCTTTAGGTGTGTATTGCGCGTAACCCAAAGCTGCTGTACCGCGTGGAACGATGGTTACTTTTAATAACGGATACGCATGCTCTAAGTACCAGCCACAGATAGCATGGCCAGCTTCGTGATAAGCGATAATTTCTTTTTCTTCAGGAGAAATGATCTTGTTCTTTTTTTCCAACCCGCCGATCACACGATCAATGGCATCCTGGAAATCAGACATATCAACCGATTCTTTATTTTTTCTTGCAGCGATCAAAGCAGCTTCGTTACAAACGTTTGCAATATCTGCACCGGCAAAGCCCGGTGTTTGTTCAGCCAGTTTAAGAATATCCAGTGTTTCAGAAATTTTAATTGTTTCTAAATGCACTTTGAATATTGCTTCACGCCCAACACGATCCGGACGATCGATCGTGATCTGCCTGTCGAATCTTCCCGGCCTTAATAAAGCGCTATCCAATACATCGGGCCTGTTTGTTGCAGCCAAGATGATGATACCAAGGTCAGTTCCAAATCCATCCATTTCAACAAGCAATTGATTCAAAGTATTTTCTCTCTCATCATTGCTCATCATTACATTCTTGCCTCTTGCCCTACCTATTGCATCTATCTCATCAATGAAGATGATGCATGGTGCTTTTTCTCTTGCTTGTTTAAACAGGTCACGTACACGGCTTGCACCAACACCTACAAACATCTCCACAAAATCACTACCGCTCAAGCTGAAGAAAGGCACCTGTGCTTCACCGGCAACAGCTTTTGCCAATAATGTTTTACCAGTGCCCGGAGGGCCGATCAGCAATGCGCCTTTAGGAATTTTACCACCTAAGGCCGTATATTTTTTTGGATTTTTTAAAAAGTCAACAATTTCCATTACTTCAACTTTCGCTTCATCCAAACCAGCAACATCACCGAAGTTGATATTTACTCTTGTTGTTTTATCGAATAAAGTTGCTTTGGATTTTCCGATATTGAAAATGCCACCCGGTCCGCCGCTACCGCCGCCTGGTCCGCCTACTTTGCGCATCATCAAAACAAATAACCCACCTATCAATAAAATAGGGATCAGTGTTTGTAACAATGAGCTGAATAATTCTCCTTCATCATCCGGAGAATCCGGTACTTGTGGAATGGTTGGGTTTGATTGATAGAACACGGTCATTTGCTCAGCAAATGTTTTATCATCCACGATGCTGAAAAAAAGCTGTGGCTGAGCTGTCTTAAGTACTGCAGCATATTCATCTTTACCAAGTATGTTGGTATAAAGAGCCGCTTTTTTCTTTAAGCTATCTGTATTTAAAAAGATACGAACGATCTTTTTGTTACGAATTGTTTTTATTTTTTCAATGTCGCCTTGTTTCACCATTTGTGTAAACTTCACCTGGTTGGTTTCGCCGGCATCAATGCTAATTGAATTTTGAAAATAAGTATATGCCACAATAGCCAGGAATACCATCGCGTATATCCAATAAATATTAAAACGTGGTCGGATATTTTTAGGCTGATTGTCTTCCGGAGGAGTGCTTTCTGGATTTGGTTTTTTAAATCCTTGTGGTTTGTATGCCATAATACTGTGTGCTAATTATTTGTTGAAAGTTACCGTTTAAGATAACGTGATTTAAAGTTAGTCCCTATGTTCCATTGAAGATGCATCGCTCCACATTTCTTCCAGGCGATAAAATTTTCTTGGTTCCGGCAGCATGATATGCACTACGATATTTACATAATCGATCAGGATCCATTGTTGTGCTTGTCTGCCTTCATGTTTGTAAGCAAGCTCACCGCATTTTTCTTTTACATCAAATTCTATAAAATCAGCGATCGCTTTTAACTGTGTGTTGTTAGTTGCTTCGCAGATGATGAAAAAGTCAGCTACTGCTTCTGGGATCTTGCGAAGGTCAAGACTAATGATCTTGTCTCCTTTTTTTTCCAGGATCGCGCCAATGATCGCTTTAAAAATTTTGCTGCTCCTGGTTATACGTGTGATACTTTTTTTGCGCGTATCCAATACTGTAAGATTGTTCAAATTCTTGTTATTTTTCATTTAGTTGTTTTGCCTCTTGCTATATGGATAAACCGTTTGTTTTTTTAGGTTATAGCCTGTAGCTTGCAAGTACTCAAAAGTACTATTTCTTTATTAATGATTCCTATTATGTCCCTTGCAGATTTTTCTTTTACAATTTTGGATAGTGTGGATAGTACCAACAACTATGCCATGGCAAGGGCTCATGCGGGTTTGGCGAAGCAGGGAGATGCATTTTTTGCACACGCGCAAACCAAAGGCAAGGGCCAGCGAGGTAAAATTTGGGAAACAGGTACCAATGAAAACATTGCAATCAGCATTGTTATTGACCCCGAGCCATTACAACAACAACAACAATTTTATTTATCCATTGCTGTGGCCTTAGCATGTTTTGATTTTTTTAACAAATACGGCGGTGATGAAACAACAATCAAATGGCCAAATGACCTGTACTGGCGTGACAGAAAGGCAGGAGGTGTTTTGATCGAGACCGTTTTAAGGGGCAACAATTGGAAATGGGCAGTGGTGGGCATCGGCATCAATATCAACCAAACAAAATTTAGCGGGGAATTAAAAAATCCTGTCTCCTTAAAACAGATAACAGGTAAAAATTTCGATGTGGTTGAATTGGCGAAAGAGCTTCATTTGCTGGTAATGAAAAGAGTGCGCGGGATCAACGAAACTTCCTTTGCTATTTTATTGAAAGAATACAACTTGTTATTGTATAAATTAAATGAGAAAATAACATTGAAGCACAACAATGAAGTTTTTGAAACGGTCATTAAGAGTGTTACTGCAGACGGGCAACTGCAGGTTATAGACACCACACAAAGGCAATTTAATTTTGGCGAAATTGAATTTTTGATCCCATGATTATTTGGGTCAAATACTATTAAGTTTTACTTTTATTCAATTACCGCGCGGTACCCAATACATTTTATAAACAAAACTATACTTATGGGATTTTTAAAAGAATTTAAAGAGTTTGCCGTTAAGGGAAATATTATTGAGCTGGCTGTTGCAGTCGTTATCGGTGCTGCCTTTGGCGCCATCGTTGCCTCTTTAGTAGATGATGTGGTTACGCCATTGCTTTTGGCGCCCGCATTGAAAGCAGCACATGCTGCGGACCTGCACGAGCTGGCTTGGGGCGCTGTTAAGTACGGATTGTTTTTAGCGGCGGTCATCAAATTTGTATTGGTTGCATTTGTATTGTTCTTTGTAATAAAAGGAATAAACATATTGATGAAGAAAAAT
>DATHHR010000092.1:0-4281 GCA_035317105.1 Ferruginibacter sp.
CGGTTAAATTTTTTGTAGATAACTGGAGATGGCAGGGCGTACCATTTTATTTGCGCACAGGTAAACATATGAACGAAACCATTTCAGTTATCAGTCTGCAGTTTCGTCCAGTGCCTCACCAATCTTTTCCTAATAGCGCTACCGGTAACTGGCAGCCTAACAGGTTAGTATTAAATATTCAACCGCATATGGGTATCAAGCTTGGCTTCCAGGCAAAGCGCCCCGGTTTGGAAATGTTGATGGCTCCGGTAGATATGCAATACGATTATAGCGAATCTTATACTTCTACTACGCCCGAAGCTTACGAGACATTGTTGCTGGATATCATGGAAGGAGATTCAACCTTGTTTATGCGTGCTGATCAGGTAGAAGCTGCCTGGAAAATTGTAATGCCCATCATTGAACAATGGGAGAAAAATCCATCTACAAGTTTTCCTAATTATGCTGCCGGTATGACTGGCCCTGAAGATGCAGAAGCATTGATCGCAAGAGACGGGCACAATTGGTTCGTAACACCACCTAAATCAAAATAGTGTGAGTCAAACAAATAATATAAAAATATTTAAAGGAATTGTAGAGCTCTGTGAGTCGACGGCAAACTTTATTATCGATCTGGCAAATAAATGCATTGCAGCAAACGGACAATTTGTTTTGGTTCTATCAGGAGGTAGTACACCGAATGAATTATATAAATTATTAGCTACCGAATCTTATAAAGAAAGAATGCCCTGGAAAAATACGGTCATTTTTTGGGGAGATGAACGCTGTGTTGGATTGGATGATAAATTGAATAATGCGTATGTAGCTAAATCTTTATTGCTGGATAAGATAGATATTCATTCATCAAACCTTCATATCACGCCGGTAGATCTTCCTCCTGCGGAAGCAGCCATTAAATACGAACAGGATCTGAAAAGCTTTTTTAAAAATAAATCACCGCAGTTCGACTTGCTATTTTTAGGCTTAGGTGAAAATGCACATACGGCTTCTTTATTTCCCGGAACACCGGTATTGCATGAAAAGGATCGCTGGGTAAAAGAAGTATACGTTGAAGAACAAAAAATGTATCGTGTTACGATGACCGAACCGGTTATTAACCAGGCACGCAATATTATATTTTTAGTGACCGGGAAAGCAAAAGCAGCAGTGTTGCATACAATTTTTAACAGCCCGTACCAACCCGAATTATACCCCGCTCAATTAATAAAGCCCGTTAATGGGAATTTGTTTTGGTATGTTGATGAAGCGGCCGCTGCGCAATTATAAATTCTTATTTCTTATTCCTACGTTCATCAATTTCTTTTCGGATCAAATTTAATTCTCTGCCTGTTTGTTCGCTGACAGATGAATTTTCCTGTGCACGCCTCAATAAATAAGGGATGACTTCTTCGATGGCCCCAAAAGGTAAATACTTACTTACGGAGTAGCCTTCTTTCGCTAAATTAAAAGTAATATTATCACTCATGCCATAGAGCTGAGAAAAGTGTATGGCATCAGGTAGCATTTTTATTTTGTGCATTAATTCAGTCGCGTATAAACAGCTCTTTTCATTATGGGTGGCTACGATCAATGATATTGTCTTTACATTCTTCATGCAAAAATCAATTGCGTCATTATAAGCCTTATCACAGCTTTCTTTATCAGGTTGAATGGGAGAAGCATAATTCATGCTTACTGCACGTGCCCGTTCTTTTTCCATATAGGCACCCCTTACAATTTTTACGCCTAAAATAAATCTTTTGCTGTTTGCTGTCTTAGTAGCTTTTTTTAAAAAATCTACACCATCAATACGGTATAACTGTACAGTAGTATAAACGATCGTTTTTTTCTTATTGAAGAGCAGCATCATCGATTCAGCTAAATGGTCTATTGAATTTTGTATCCATGATTCTTCAGCATCAATTAATAATTGTACATTTTTTGCAGCAGCTGTACTACAGATCTTTTTCATTCTTTCATTCACTCTTCTCCATCCTTCTTTTTGTTCACTGCGTAATTTTTCTACCGTAGCCTTATGTCTTTCTGATAAAGACCCCGCACTACTATTGATGAAATTGTGTATTCTTTTTAGCAGGTCGAACCGGGCAATGCTGGTTATCTTAATACTTATAAAGGGGATATTTTCCTGCGTAGCAGCATAATCAATTATCCGTATAAATTCTTCTGTTACGGCATCAAATCCTACTTCGCCTTTTTTATCACTTTCTATACCGTAATCTAAGATCACTTGTACATTATAGTCATTCAGTTTATCTACAATGGGTCCGGTCTGCTGTAATGTTTCTCCACCAACAAATTGTTCGAAGATCGTGGCTTGTACGATTGGCTTTGTAAATGGGATGCGCCATTTAATAAAAGCGGGTAATATTTTTGTGCTGAATTTGACCAGCCATGATTTTCTCATCATTGACAGGACAAAATTTGCCTTACTCAGCTCCTTGTCGGATTTATAAGCAAAAGCATATTCTGTATTATCAAATGATAGCATAGAAAAGAATTGATTATCTAAATTTAAAAAATTAAATTCGTTTATACGGCATTTGTTTTGCTTAGGCAAGCATACAGCATCAAAACGTTCAAATATCAAATTAAGTATATGAAAATCAATCAAAAATATATAATAATGCTGCTATTATTAGTAACAGTTATAATTGGTGTGGCAGCAATGGTGCCACCTAAAGAGCCCAAGCAGTCGCACCCGCATGTATTTGTGAATCTAAAAGTATTGCCGAAAGATATCAGTGATTCATTACTGTACCAGATAATGAAAAAAGATTTTGATGTAGCATTAGGAGTGAAATGTAATTTTTGTCATGCGCCAAATAAAGATTCAACGGATCTTGATTTTCCGAGCGATGCAAAAGCAGAAAAAAATATTGCACGCGGTATGATGCAGATGGAAATAGGGATAAACGAAAACTATTTTAAAATTAAACCTGCGATGGTAGGAGACCAGGCTTTGGCAGTTACTTGTATTACCTGCCACAACGGAAAAGCTTTTCCGGATAATTATACCTCTATCGCAACAAAAAAATAATTACTTAGCGTTAAATAAACCGTATTTAAGAATACAGAAAATAGCCCTGAAACCATCTTTCCAGCCAATTTTCTTTCCTTCTTCATAGGTTCTGCCATAATAAGAAATACCTACTTCGTAAACACGTATTTTAGGGATGCGCACAATTTTTGCCGTTACTTCAGGTTCGAAACCAAACCTGGTTTCTTTCAGATTAAGCGATTGAACCATTTTGGTATTGAATAATTTATAACAGGTTTCCATATCAGTAAGGTTCAGGTTAGTGGACATATTTGATAAGGCTGTTAAAAATTTATTACCGATCGTGTGCCAGAAAAATAAAACCCTGTGTGGATTGCCGCCCATAAATCTTGAACCATACACAACATCCGCAAAACCATTTACAACCGGTTTTAAAAGGTCGTTAAATTCTTCGGGATCATATTCAAGATCCGCATCCTGGATGATAACATATTCACCAGTCGCTTTAGTGATGCCTGTATGTAACGCAGCACCCTTGCCTTTGTTAACCTCGTGCTTAAAATATTGAATATTTAAACCGGGATTAGCGCTTATATAATTTTGTATGGCAGCTTCAGTGTCATCAGTAGAACAATCATTCACAATGATCACTTCTTTTGAAATATTATTGATCAGGCTCACCGCTCTCACTTTGTTCAAAATAAAATGGATCGTTTTGCCCTCGTTATAGGCAGGAATAACAATTGATAACTTACTAATGCTCATGGTAGCTTTTTGGAAATACTAAGAAATTAAGACAATCTCACACATTCTTACAATGCATTCGGGGCGCAACTTACATAAAATATCAATATTTACCTATCCGCATAGTATAATATTTACTACCGGTCAATTTTTAAACGGCACCGAATCTTTATATATTATCTATTAATTACACTTAATTTTGCCTCGTGAAAAATTTCAGACAACAACAACATCGCCCCAAAAAAAATACTTTAATAGTGGGCCGCAAAGCTATCGTTGAAGCAATGCAATCAGGCAAACAGTTAGAGCGTATTTATTTGCAGACCACCGTGCACGGCCCTGCCATTGATGATATCAGAAAATTGGCAGAGCAATACCTGGTACCTATCAATAAAGTACCTATTGAGAAACTAGACAATTTTAATGTAAGCAACCACGAAGGCTGCGTAGCTATCATATCTAAGATACAATACCAGGATCTGCAGCAGGTTGTTTCTTTTATTGTTGAACAAGGCCAGGTGCCATTATTTTTAATATTA
>DATHHR010000093.1:0-2443 GCA_035317105.1 Ferruginibacter sp.
AAGCGCAGGACCAAATTGAGGTAGATGCAAAAGCGATAAAGAGACTAGCAGATTATTTTAATAATATGCCTAACTAAAGCGCGGAAAGGGCGCCATATATCAGTGTGCGGGCAAACGCCCCTCGCTGCGACAGCCGCAGGAAAAATTGAGGTACAAGCCCTGAAGGGGCGTCATATATCAGCGTACGGGCATCGCCCTTCGCTGAAAGGGCGCGATATATCAGCGTACGGGCAACGGCAGTTTGTGAAAAAACCAGAGTCGCCATCAAATATACACACTATGTTAATAGCTCCAAAAGAGTATGGTTATTGCACTGTAAGGGCATGCAATTTATACAAGGCAGTAATCGCAATCAAACCTACTTTGCCACATTGGAAGACCAGGTGAGCGCGGATAATCCGGTAAGGTTAATAGATGCCTTTATTGACAAGCTTGATTTACAGGAATTAGGTTTCACTAATACGACACATAAGAGCGAAGGCCGTCCGCCTTATGCACCTGGGGTACTTTTAAAACTGTACCTGTATGGCTATCTTAATAAAATACGTAGCAGCCGCAAGCTGGAAAAAGAATGCAGCCGCAATATAGAACTGCAATGGCTGTTGCAAAGCCTTCAGCCAAACTATCATACCATTGCCGACTTCCGCAAGTTGCATTCCGGACCTTTGCAAAACATGTTCAGGCTGTATGTTCAGTTCCTTGGCGATGCAGGGCTTCTTGGTAAAACAACAATTGCTATTGATGGTAGCAAGTTTAAAGCAGTTAACAGTAAAAAAAATAATTACAACCAAAAGAAGATAGATAAGCACCGGCAGTTTATTGAGGATAAGACTGCAAAATATCTGCAGGAACTCGATGAACTCGATAAAGAAGAAAACATTAACGGTAATGATGAGTTGCAGATAAAAAAAGAAAAGATAACACAGGGTCTTGCCAAACTAAAAGAAAGGACTATAAAATACGACACTCTTCAACAGCAGTTAAACAATACGGATGATAAGCAAATAAGCACTACCGATGCTGAGAGCCGCAGCATTATCATTGTAAAAAATATTGTGGAAGTAGCCTACAACATACAGAATGCGGTAGATGGTAAACATAACCTGATCGTTCATACACAAGCTACCAATACCAATGATGGCAAGGCCTTGCACAAAGCAGCCACACAAGCCAAACAAAATTTGCAATTACAAAACGAAGAAGCAATAATAATCCTGGCTGATAAGGGTTACCATACCGGAGCTGAACTGCAGTACTGCCAGCAGGATAATATGATAACACATGTAGCTTATAAAGAACAATCCAGCGTTAAGCATATTGCCAATGAATTCTTATCAGAAAGTTTTTGCTATGATAAAGGAACGGACACGTATACCTGCCCGGTAGGTGCTATACTAACGTCGTTGGGTACATGGCATAATAAAAAAGGAGAAGCTGGTGAAACAAGTTTCCGTTTTAAAACCTACCGGACCGATGCATGCAAAACCTGTGCAATAAAAAATCAATGTACCAAGCTTCCCAAACGCATCATCCAGCGAAGCGAATATCAGGATGCCGTAGATATAAACGATAACAACATCAAACTAAACCCACAATATTACAAACGACGACAGGCAATATGTGAACATCCCTTTGGCAGCATTAAAAGACACTGGGGTTATACACACACAATACTGAAAGGATTGCAAAAAGTAAATGGAGAAATGAATTTAATCATGTTCTGCTACAACTTTATGCGCACAAAAAATATACTTGGATTTGAAAAAATGCTGCAAGCGATACAAAACTGGACACCAGATTACGATAAAGTAATTTGTGTTCAAAAAATAGCCCTTACAAACATTATTTTAAGCCGAAATAGGCACCGCATTTTTATAAACATTAGCCAGCAAATATTTTTAAAGGCAGCTTAAAAAGGCCTGTATACCTGTCAGATAAAATTATGCAGGTTGCTTTTTACGCGAAAGGGAGTTTTCTCACAGTCTGACGGCCAGGGCTTTCTGCTGTGCTGGTATTCATTGAATGTCCAGCCCGGAACCGCAGCCGATTTGAAAAACTGAAGTTGAAGTTAACAACAAAAAGCTAAAATAGTAATTCGTCAGCCGGATAATAGATGATAGCGATATGCAGCTCATTGTTACTACGTCTGCCAGCATAGCAGAAAACCCAATGTTGAACCAACACCTACGGTGAAGACTGCATAGATCGTGACTGAAATTACAGAACTTCCTGTTTCATTAAATAATAAAATATATTATGAAAAAAAATGAGTACAGCAAAGTAACATTATCGCCACATGCGTTACAGGCATTGCAACAATTATTCAATGTGCTTACTGCCAAACATTATTCGCCACGCACCATCCGTAATTACACACAGGAGATGCGTTTTCTTTTTGCCCATTACCCGGATGTTGTTCCGGATTCGATTTCTCAGCAAGACA
>DATHHR010000094.1:0-2030 GCA_035317105.1 Ferruginibacter sp.
AACACTGGGTGTTGAGGGCCAGGATGCGGCATCGAAAGCGCAGCAGGAACAAGGAACTTCTTTTCTGCCGGATGTGACGGCTAATTATAAATTGACCAAAAACGGTAAATATGCTTTAAAAGCATACCGTAAAACACAATACGAAGTGGTGATGGATGGATATGTAGTTGAAACAGGTTTGGCATTTGTATTTACAATGGATTATGATAAGTTCAAAGAATTGTTCCAAAAGAAAAAGGTCATCGATAAATAATGAGGAAAGGATACGCGCTATACTGTTTTATTGTTTTGTTGTTTGCTACGGGATGTGGTGTAAGAAGGTATATGCCAACAGGCGAAAGATTATATAGAAAGGCGATCGTTAAAGTAAATAGAGAGCCGGGCGTTACAACTAAAATTAGCGTGTTAAGGTCTGACCTAAAAGCTGCAACAAGGCCGGTACCCAATAAATTTTTATTTGGCAAGCCATACAAAGTTTGGTGGTGGTACAAGATCGGTCCTTCTAAAAATCCAAAAGGTTTACGGGCCTGGCTACGCGGACAATTAGGTGAGCCGCCTGTATTCGCAAGCAGGGTAAAACCAAAGGAGAATGCAGAAGACCTGCAGGCATATTTGGAGAACCTGGGATATTTTAGATCTACCGTAACCGGAGATACAATTGATAGAAGTTATTTTACTACTGCCATTTATAAGGCAGATGTTTTTCAACAGTATAAGATCAGGACTATAACCTGGCTAACCGATAGTGCATCTGTATTGGATGTGGTGACTGAAAAAGATAAAGAAAAAAGTATATTAAAACCTGGCAGGGCATACAAGCTTGCTGATATTGAGGCCGAAAGAGAATGGATCGATATACATTTAAAAGCAAAAGGCTATTATTTTTTCAACCCGGGTTATGTATTGGCTTATGCAGACAGTACTGTTGGTGATCATAAGGTTGATCTCTTTTTAAATATCAGCAATAAAATGCCGGAAAAAGCAAAGCATCCTTATATGATCGATCGCATTACTGTTTTTCCGAATTATACATTGATGTATCCGCCACCGGATACAAGTAAGACCGGTACGTTTATGTTTGATAGTTTAAATATCCGCGATACTGTACATAATTTTAGGCCGCAACTGTTTGCACGTACCATCACTTACCGTCCGGGAATGTTATATAGTAGCGTTAATCAAAATACTACATTGAACAGGTTCATCAATTTAGGCGCTTTTAAGTTTGTAAAAAACCGTTATGATGTTGTAGCAGATACGCTAAAACAATATCATTTAAATGCTTTCTATTATTTAACGCCAGCGAAAAAGAAAGTGATACAGGCTGAATTAGACGGGTTTTCAACGGATAATAAATATGTAGGTACGCAGGTAAGTGTAAATTGGAAAAACAGGAATGTGTTTAAGGGCGCAGAGCAATTGAATGTTAAAGTCTATGCTGGAGAAGAAATATCTATAAGTGATTCTCTTAAAAATAATAATAATTACAGGCTGGGGACGGAAGTTTCTTTAACATTTCCGCGTTATGTAATTCCCTTTGTACATATCAGGGAAAGTAATTTGTTTCCGCCACAAACGCAATTCATGGTGGGGTACGAATATTTTATTGAACAGAGTTTGTACACTAAAAATGATTTCAGGTTCCAATATCAATTCGATTGGAAAGAGGCAAGCAATAAACGGCACATGTTTGCGCCCATTGCTTTAAGTTATATCAATGCTGCAAATGTTACTGATAGTTTTTATAGGGCAGCGCAATTGGACCCTTCTATTTTATTTAATGTTTATTCCGAAGCTATTTTGGGGTCTGTGTATACTTACACTTATAACACATTAAATCCTTTAAATAAAGACCAATGGTATTTTGCGGGCGGAATAGATATCTCTGGTAATTGGGCCGGATTACTCACCGGCGCTAAAGATGCCCGGTCTAAAAATATTTTAGGTACTCCCTTTGATCAGTATGCAAAATTTGATGCAGACCTTCGGTATAAAAGAATATTCAGAAGCAAAACAGAATGGGCCAATCG
>DATHHR010000095.1:0-12003 GCA_035317105.1 Ferruginibacter sp.
AGCCTATATGATGATGGTAGCCACCCGCAGAAATAAATGCAGCCTGCGTTCCGTACACGGCCATTACTTTAAAACCAAGCAGATCGCGGTAAAATTCCAATGACTTTTCTATATTGGAAACTTTCAAATGCACGTGCCCAATTCTTGTCTGCGCCGGCACTATATATTGATCACTCATAAAATAGGTATTTCTAATTAGCAATTTAGATTTTTTCACGCAAAGGCGCAAAGTTAAAAAGCCGCCAAGTTTTTACTTAGCGGCTTTGCTTTCTTATATTGCTTTGCGTGAAACTACTCTAAATCAACTACTTTATCTTTTGGGTATTTGATACTGTAGCTGATCCGTATCTTTTTTACTTCTCCCGCTGCCAGCTTAAGGTTCCAGGTTAGTTCTCCTGTTTCAGCATTAACAACAGCTTCTTTGCTTTCTAACAATTCAACTTCGATATCTTTATTTTGAGAAATAGGATATTGATCTTTTACAGCAATATCGATCGCATCTTTTTTATTATTTTTTACCGTTATCTCGTAAGTGAAGGTTTGTTTTTTGTTAGATCCTAAAAACTTAACACTGCTGTAGTCCATTAGTTTTTCTCTGGTTACTACTACCCTTTTATCAACGCCCATCGTTAGTTTCAATGTATCATCTGTAGAAGACGGATCGATAAAAGATTTACCAATATAGGTTCCTTCAAATATTATGTTTGCTTCTCCCGGTAATAAGTTCAATTTTTCCCAATCGGAGATCTGTGCTAACAAATAAGCCTGGTTATCTAGTTTAGGTATAGAGAAGAATTTGTAACTCGCCGGTACCGTATATTTTTTCAATATAGCTGTTTGCGCTTTACCGTTAGTTGGTACATCATAAGGAAGATCGATATCAAAACTTACATTTAATTCTTTGTTAGCGATTGCTGTATGTTCATCCAGGTCATTACTTGCTCCCCTTGTTGTAACCTGCGCTGATTGTTCCTTATCATCTTCCGTTTTTTTCATCATTGACATGGCCGGACTTGCATAATAAACAACAGGTTGTGTATAATCTACAAACCAGGTATCCATTGATGGCGCATTGCCCGATTCGTTAGGCGTTGAAGTTGACAGACTTAATTTAACCTGCTTCCAATCGATCCCTGTTGTCTGGTAAATTTTTGCGCGATAAATTATTTGTAAAGGCGATGTGATATTATCTGCTTTCAGATCGTAGAATGGCTCCCAGTAAGCATTTTGTGTGATGTAGGAAACCGTAAAATCATACCTGCCTGCTTCTGCGCAATTCAATTGTAATATTAGCTTGCCTGTTTGTTTGGTGTTTTTCTTTTCTTCATCGGCTATTTGATCTGTCAGTTTACTTGTCAATGCAGTTAATTTTTCCTGCTTATCATTTAAACCATCCAGCTGCGCTTGTAAGCTGATCAATTTAGCTTCGTAATAATTCATCAGCTTAGTGAGCTCTATCACGCTTAACCCGGTCTGTGAGCCCCTAACATCCCTGTTTAATTTCAACACGCCCAATAATTGATTGATGATACCAATATTGTCTTTTACTTTATTCAGGTTCTTGTTTACTTTTTCTACAGAGTCTTCTAAGAATTTTACTGCAGGCGTTTTAACTTCGTCTTGCAAATTATCTGTACCAAATTCAACACCCATAATGGTTATATTGCCATTGCAGTTTACCTGGATGCTATTAATATCAATGCTATTGCTAAGACCATCGATTATTAATTCGCTGCTGCCCTGTGTTACGTCAGCTTTTGCAATATGTGTGAGCTCAGCACCAACTTTATACACTGTTACAGCTGTGAGCGTGCTTTTTATTGTATTGCTGTTATCGCCATCTTTGGCGTTTGCTGTGTAACTCCCTATAAGCGTTAACAGTAAGAATAGATATTTTTTCATAATTGTTTTTTTATAGGATGATATAAAAAAACAGATTACATAAATGGAAAGCTAAATGAAATGTTAAAGGGTATTTAGCCACAAGGGCACTAAGACACAAATTGTGTCTTAGTGCCCTTGTGGCAAGAAAAAAATCAGTTATTAACTATGCAAATATGCCTCTGTAGGTTCGCAGGTACATATTAAGTGCCTGTCGCCATAGGTATTATTAACACGACTTACGCTTGGCCAGAATTTATTTTCTTTTACAAAAAATAATGGATAAGCCGCTTCTTCTCTTGTGTAAGGGTGCTCCCATTCATTGCTACAAATGATGTATTGTGTATGCGGTGCATTCTTCAACAAATTATCTTTCGCATCTGCAACGCCACTTTCAATGGCTTTTATTTCAAGGTAAATACTGATCAATGCATCGCAAAAACGATCCAGCTCGGCTTTGTCTTCGCTTTCCGTTGGCTCTATCATTAATGTACCTGCAACAGGGAAAGATAATGTTGGTGCATGAAAACCATAATCCATTAATCTTTTCGCCACATCTTCTGCTTCAATACCGGCGCTGTTCTTAAACGGGCGCAAGTCAACAATAAATTCATGAGCCGCAGTTCCGTTCTTACCGGTGTATAATATTTTGTAATATTTTTCTACCCTGGATTTCATGTAATTAGCATTCAGGATCGCATATTCAGTTGCCTGGCGAATACCTGTTGCGCCTAACAATTTGATATAGGCATAACTGATCAATAAAATACTGGCGCTACCATAAGGCGCTGCACTTACTGCATGAATATTCGTTGCAACATTGAGATTTACATGTCCTGGCAAAAATGGCACCAATTGTTTCGCTACGCAGATAGGGCCAACACCGGGGCCACCACCGCCATGAGGAATTGCAAAAGTTTTATGCAAATTCAAATGGCAAACATCTGCACCGATCAAACCCGGACTTGTTAAACCAACCTGCGCATTCATATTTGCGCCATCCATATAAACCTGTCCGCCGTATTGGTGTATGATATCGCAGATCTCTTTGATACTTTCTTCGAACACGCCGTGTGTTGATGGATAAGTAACCATTAAAGCTGCCAGGTCATCTTTATGTTCCAATGCATGTGCTTTCAGGTCTTCTACATCGATATTTCCTGCATCATCACATTTGGTAACTACCACTTTCATACCTACCATTACTGCGCTTGCCGGGTTGGTGCCATGTGCACTAATCGGGATCAGTACAACATTTCTATGTCCTTCATTTCTTGATTCGTGATAAGCACGTATCGTTAATAGGCCCGCGTATTCTCCTTGCGCACCACTATTCGGTTGAAGTGATGTTGCAGCAAAGCCCGTTATCTTACTTAAATAATTTTCCAGCTCTTTAATGATATGTAAATAGCCTTCGGTTTGATTAACCGGCGCAAACGGATGTAGTTTGCTAAACTCCGGCCAGCTAACAGGAATTAATTCTGTTGCGGCATTTAATTTCATTGTACAGCTACCTAAACTTATCATTGATGTATTCAAGCTCAGGTCTTTATTTTCTAAAAATTTGAGGTAACGCATCAGCTGGCTTTCGCTGTGATGTGTATTGAACACTGAGTGTGTAAGATATTTTGATGTTCTTGTTAGGTTTAGACCACCGACTACCGACCACTGACCATCTTTGAACTCCGATAACAGATGTTGTTTTTCGGTCGTCGGTCGTTGGTTGTCGGTCGCCTTAGCAAATACTTTCACTATTTCGATAACATCATCCAAACTTGTTGTCTCATCCAGGTTAATACCAATAGTGCCATCTCTGAAATAATTAAAATTCATTTCATGCTGCTCTGCTATCGTTTTTAATTTAGCAACGTCTGCCACTTTTAATTTTAGTGTATCAAAGTAAGCTGCGTTGATCTGTTCAATGCCTAAAGCTTTCAATTCGTTCGCTAAATTCTGCGCTAACACATGTGTGCGTTTAGCAATATTTTTTAATCCGGCTGCGCCGTGATACACGGCATACATAGCGGCCATGTTTGCTAATAAAGCCTGCGCTGTACAAATATTGCTGGTTGCTTTTTCTCTTCTGATATGTTGTTCACGCGTTTGTAAAGCCATACGCAGGCAACGGTTACCCTGCGCATCAATACTTACACCAATGATACGGCCGGGAATATTTCTTTTAAATTCATCTTTAGTTGTGAAGAACGCTGCATGCGGACCGCCAAAACCCATCGGTACGCCATAACGCTGAGAGTTACCGATAGCAACATCTGCACCCAATTCTCCGGGAGGGGTTAATAGTGTTAGGGCCAACAGGTCTGTTGCCATTACTACCATCGCATTTACTGCATGCGATCTTTCGATGAACTCGCGGTAATCAATAACCGCTCCATCGCTGTTTGGATATTGAACAATGGCGCCAAAGAATAATTCATTTAGTTTGACTGCTTTAAAATCTCCAAATACCAATTCAATACCGATCGGTGTGGCTCTTGTTATTAAAAGATCTTTTGTTTGTGCAAATATTTTTTCATCCACAAAAAATTTCGGCGCTGTGATATCATCATGATTTCTGTTCTTGTGATTGAACAACATCGTCATGGCTTCTGCTGCAGCAGTACCTTCATCTAATAAACTTGCATTGGCAATAGGCAAACCAGTTAAGTCGCTTACCATTGTCTGGTAGTTCAATAAGCTTTCCAAACGGCCCTGTGCAATTTCAGCCTGGTACGGCGTGTACTGTGTGTACCATCCCGGGTTCTCAAAAACATTTCTTAGGATCACACTTGGTGTAATAGTATCATTGTAGCCCTGTCCAATATAACTTTTGAAAACTTTATTTTTTGCAGCAACTTTTTTTAATTCGGTCAGGTATTGAAACTCGCTTATTGCATCCGGTACTTCCAGGTCTTTTTTAATTCTGATCCCATCAGGAATGGTTTTACTGATCAGCTCTTCTAAAGATGCAACGCCAACAGTGGCCAACATTTCTTTCGTTTCATGTTCATTTGGACCAATATGTCTTTCTGAAAATTCATTCTGTTGTTGCTCGAAAATATCCATAGTTGCTGTTTTTTTGCCGGAAAATGGCGTGGAAGTCTGTATTCATGCAAATTTAAGCCAAACGCAAGAAGATTTAAAACCAATATCTTTGTTCCTTTCCATCTGTGGAAAAGTATGGGATAAATATATAATTATGAGCGACGAAAAACTTTTGAGGGCATGGGAAAAGAAGTCTGGTGACAGGCAAGCACAGTACAAAAAGTACCTCCACCGTGCAGACAAGAATACTGTATTGAAAGCCATCCCTGCTCTAACAGAGGCTGCTTATTCCAAGATCGATTGCCTTCAGTGCGCTAATTGCTGTAAAAACTATTCGCCAAGGTTCAAAACCACTGATATTAAGCGTATTGCCAAACACCTTAAAATGAAAGATGGCGACCTGATCAATAATTACCTGAAAGTAGATGAAGACGGGGATTATGTAATGCGTTCACAACCCTGCTCATTTTTGGGGGCCGATAATTACTGTTCTATCTATGAAGTGAGGCCATCAGATTGTGTACGCTTTCCTTATACGGATGAGGATGTATTGCTTAAAAGACAGCCACTTACATTGAAAAATTCGTCTTTTTGCCCTATTGTTTATTATGTGTTGGAAAAGCTGATAGAAACAACCTAATACTCCATTTCTTTTAACTGCGGCGCTTTGATCCATGTTGCAACAACGACAAATAAGGTCATGCAACCTCCAAAAACTACGGAGACCACATTGCCCATAAGTTTTGCGGTAAGTCCGCTTTCAAACTGGCCAATCTCATTAGAAGAATTGATGAACATAGAGTTAACGCTCATTACCCTGCCACGCAAAGCGTCTGGTGTTTTTAACTGAACGATATTGCTTCTGATCACTACACTTACACCATCCATAACTCCACTAACCAAAAGCGCGGCAAAAGATACTACATACCATTTTGACAAGCCGAAAATGATAATACATAATCCAAAACTACCCACGGCTAATAATAATTTTAATCCTTGTTTCTTTTTTAAAGGATACAGTGTTAATGATAGCACCATCGACATAGAACCAATATCCATCGCAGCATTTAACCAGCCGAAACCAATCGGGCCTACGTGTAAAATATCTTTTGCATAAACGGGTATCATCGCTACGGCACCACCAAATAAAACAGCAAAAAGATCTAATGTGATGGCGCCCAATATTTCTTTTGTTGAAAAAACATATTTCAATCCTTCAGCCACCGCTTCAAATGTTTTTTTCTCTGTATTTAAAATAGGCGGCTTTTCTGTTAGTTTAGTAAATGCGATCCAACCAACAATAATAAAACTAACGATCACAATAAATGTTCCGGTAACATCAAACCAGGCAATTAAAAAACCCGCTAATGCATGTCCGAAAATATTTGAAGTTAGATAGATAGTAGAATTTACCTGGGAAGCGGTTGTCAGTATTTCTCTTGGCACTAAAGAAGCGATCATAGAGCTTAAACTCGGACCAGCAAATGCTCTTATAATGCCTGTCATAAAAATGGTGGTATAAATAAATATCATGATCAGCTTGGTGCCGAAATGACCGCTAAACCAATGCGTTGATGTACCTAATAAAATAAAGGAGCAAACGGCATACAATAGTACGCTGATCAACAGCAATCTTTTTTTCTCGCTTTTATCGATCACATAACCTGCATATAGTGATAAACTAATAGCTGGTATTGCTTCTGCCAATCCCACCATTCCTATGTAAAACGCATCTCTTGTTAACTCGTATAGCCACCATGCTACTAGGGTAGACATCATACGCAATCCCATGTTAAACACAAAACGGCCAATGATAAAATTTCTGAATTCAGGTATTTTTAAAATACTAAGTGGAGCAGAGGTATTCAATAGATGATTTATTGATTAGAGTGGTAAAGTTAAAAAACAAAATTGACTGTCTGATCTATGAGGTCTGATTGCTGATTTTGAAATACTCTTTCAAATCCTAATTCCTACATCAGATATCAGAAATGGATTACGGAAGCGTTATATAATATTGACCATCGGCATATTCTTTATCCAGTGCGTCAATAATAATTTTTAAGTGGCCGTTATCTCCCAAAAAATCGGCGTTGCTAACATCAATAAATAAGGTTTTAATATTATGCTGCTTGATGTAATTGGTATAGGTTTCCTGCAGGTCGAATAAATATTGGTCGCTTATATTTTGCTCGTAGCTGCGGTTTCTTTTTTTAATGTTTTCTTTCAATCTGCTGACCGGCGCATGCAAATAGATAAGGATATCGGGCTGTATGATCTGTGGCGTAATGATATCGAACAATTTTTGATAGAGGCGAAACTCATCATCAGGCAAATTCACTTTAGCGAATAACAAACATTTCGTGAACAGGTAATCTGATATGGTAATATTTTGAAACATATCTTTTGTTTGCAACAGGTCCTTTAATTGTTTATAGCGCTCTGCCATAAAAAATAATTCTAAAGGGAACGCGTATAACTCCTGGTTCTCATAAAATTTTGGCAGAAAAGGATTGTCGGCAAAGGCTTCCAGTATCAGTCTGGCGTTGTAATGCTTGCTGAGCAAGTGTGTTAGGGTTGTTTTACCGGCACCGATATTCCCTTCTATTGTAACAAAATTGTACTTCATAACTGACTTGCAAAATAAGATGAAAGAACAGTTGTTCAATTAAAACTTTTTAACATTTAATACATCTTTGCAGCCCAGCAATAATTCATGGATAGTTTTAGCAAGAACCGGATGTATATAATTGGGAGCTAACTCGTTCAATGGCGTTAATACAAACAAGCGGTTTTGTATTTCCGGATGAGGAATGATAAGGTCTTTCTCCTGAATAATATCATCATTGAAAAACAAAATATCAATATCTATAATACGAGGCGCATTTTTTTCAGTCCGAACCCTGCCCATTTTTTCTTCAATAGCAAGCAATACAGAAAGCGTATCTGCAGCTGATAGTTCTGTCTCTACAATAAGCACCTGGTTCAAAAAATCAGGCTGATCGGTTTTACCCCAGGCGGCAGTTTGATAAAGCGATGAGGCAGCAACAATATTACCAATATACTTCTCTGTATTCGTTGCTGCCAATTGCAGCTGCTCCTCGCTATTCCCCATATTGCTGCCAAGCAAGAAGTAAACTTTATTCATTTATCAAATATAGTTGCTTGTCAAATTCAAAAATTTTTTATACTCCCTTTTTCCCGATAGCTTTACGTAAAATTTAACCAAAATAATGCAACAATACAGCCAGTTTAAAGCCATGTGGGCCATAACTAAAGCTAGCCTGATCGCTATTTTCAGAAGTCCGCAATCCGTATTTTTTGGAATATTTTTCCCGATAGTTTTAATTGTAATTTTTGGCGCTTTAGGTGGTGGCGGAGGTTTAAGTATTGATGTTGGTATCGATGCAAAATCGGACACCAGCAACATGATCTATACAGCGATAAAAAATTCGCCTGTATTAAATATCAATGATGCAAGACAAGATACTTTAGAAGACCTGATGAATAAAGGCAAGATAACCGCCATCATCCAGATCAATAAAATACCAGGCGCTAACGGCATTCCTGATATTTATGATGTACATTTAAGATCGTCTTCTGCTAACCAGCTTCAGCTTCCTGCTTTACAATCTGTGATCAATGGCATTATTTCTTCTCTTGATAACAGAATACAGCCTGAAAGAGCTTCTATTGCCAGTATCTCAGTTGAAGAAGTAAAGGGAAGAGAATATAAATCGATCGATTTTTATTTGCCGGGCATGATAGGGTTTTCTTTGATAGGCTTGGCTGTATTTGGCGTAGCATTTTTATTTTTTAATCTTCGGGAGACATTGGTCTTAAAAAGATTATACTCTTCTCCTATTAACAGGTTAAATATCATTTTAGGCGAAACGCTTGCCAGGGTAATATTTCAAATGATCACTGTTTTTGTATTGATATTATTTGGCAGATTTTTTTATGGCTTTACTTTAGCGAATGGCGCCGTAACATTTATTGATATGGTTATTGTGAGTTTGATCGGATTGATCGTTTTCATGGGCGTGGGCTTTGTGATCAGCGGCGTTGCTAAAAATCAAAATATCATTCCTATCTATTCTAATCTATTCATGTTCCCACAATATTTTTTATCCGGAAGTTTTTTTCCTACAAGCATTTTACCTAAAAGTATTCACTGGCTTATACAGGCCTTGCCGCTAACGGCTTTAAATGATTCACTACGTAAAATTTCTTTTGAAGGCGCCAGTATATTTGATTGCTGGGCACAGATAGGTATTTTGCTTGGCTGGGGTATAGTTATTTATTTTATCGCGGTGAAAACCTTCAAGTGGGAATAGTGCTAATTAATAATTGATAATTTAATTTATATGCGTTTTATAAAGCCTTTCATAATTGGCATTACCGGCTTATTTATTGTTGTTACCTTATTGTCTTTGTTGATCCCTTCAAGGATACGCGTATCGAGGGCAACGGTTATTAATGCTTCGCCGGATAAAATATTAGCACAATTAACAGAGCTTAAAAACTGGCCGAACTGGCACCCGCTTTTTAAAAAAGATTCAGTTACGATCACCTACGCTACTCCATCCAATACTCAAAATGCGTATTGTGATATTACTTATAATGGTAAGATTACACACCTGCAAGTAACAGGCTTTGATTCATCTTCTATTCGTTTTTTGCTAACATCAAAAGGTGAAGACGATATTGAAAATGAGCTATCAGTAACACCGGTAGAAAATGGCCAGGTTCAGGTCGAATGGAAAGCCCTAACCATATTACCTTGGTATCCATGGGAAAAATTCTATGGGATCTTTATCGATAACCTAACGGGATCATTTTACGAAAAATCTTTAGAAGGATTAAAGACCTACCTCGAATCAAAATAATATTTTTTTGTATTTGTTAAGAATGATGAGCGGCATGATCATTGGCTGTAAGAATTATGAACGGTACAACTGTGCCCTGTATTTATTGATACCTTGGTTTTGATAATTATTTCATCACTAAAAAAAATAAACATGAAAAAGTTAATGATTGCTTTCGCTGTTTTTGCGATAGCTAATTCTTCTGCCTTTGCGCAAACCGCTGCACCTGTACAATCATCTACCATTACTCCTACTGATGATCGTGCAGTTAACATGGCAAAAAAAATGCAACAGGATCTAAATCTTACAGATGATCAGTACAACAAGATTGTTGCGGTAAATACAGAATGTATGAAACGCAGGGAGGCTTTAAAAGCGAGCGGAGAAACCGACCATTCCGCCTATAAGCCTATTATGGATTACCGCGATCAACAGTATGCGGCTATCCTTACGCCGGATCAGGATGCTAAATTTAAAGATATGGAAGCGCAAAGAAGGGCTTCACATTCTGATAAATAATAGCTACTGCTGTTGTTCTTATATATTAAAAGGCCCCGATAAAATATCGGGGCCTTTTAATATATAATTTCGAAACTTATTTACTGATTTTCGAAATTGACTTTTGTTTTGCTTCCAGCAGGATCTATCACTTCAAGAATATAGACTCCTTTGCTGGCATCTTTACCGAATTGAATAGGAAGCGGCCCGTCATTTACACCATGGTATTTTGTTGCACCATAATATACCTGCCCTGATTCGCTGATTATTCTTATTCCATAATTACCTGCCGGTAAATTTGTTAAGCTAATATATAAGGTTCCGTCTGTAACAGGGTTTGGAAATACTGTAACAGCAGATGAAGCAACAGGCGGTGCAATAATGCCAGCGTCTAACACGGCGCTTGCAATGGCAGATGTATCCTGGATAGCGCCATTATCACCGATTGTATATACACGATAATAATTAGTGCCGTATACCGCATTGGTATCTACCCAATTGTAAGTGTAGCTGCTAACATCCGTAGGTGTTGCCAATGTTGTATCCACAATAGCAAAGTTTATTCCGTCTGTAGATCTTTCAACAACATACGATTCTGTATTTACCTGATTCGTTACACTCCATTGAACATCTATACTCTTGCTCTGTGTTGTAGCTGTTATATTGCTATACGTTACAGTTGCCGGTGGCGTCGCAGTAAATATTATACTGAAACGATCAGCCGCAGAACTCGCAGGATCGCTTGTTACAGTAAAGTTCACAGTAACAGAAGTATCTCCTAAAAGTATTGGTGTAACCGTATTGGTGAATGAATCAACAAAAGATGCTCTTATATCCGGACGGGCAAAATCAATTGTTTGAATTACATACTTGTAAAGTGCTTGTTTTAAACTAGCCACTGCAAAATGTATTGTATCGCCTGCTTGTGGTGGAGCGCTTTTTTGGATCGATAAATTTTGGCCGCTTTTTAAAATAGACAGTCTTTCATTAAAGCTGAATAATTTTTTTATGTCCTTGCTATAATCTACAGTATTGGTAAAATCGCTGCTAAATTCATTCAAAGCACCATCAGCTAAATAAGCATTTGCAGGATCTGTAGAATACAATGTGGTACGTAATTTATATAACTGTGCGCCAGATGTTGGTCTCATTAAATAAAGATGATTATCAGTACCGGTAACTTTATCCCCTTCATCTATCTGAACAGAGCCCGATGTACCGTCTACTGCAAACGCAGCACCCGATTGTATATCGCCATTTATATCGAAGCTATCAAAAAGCGTAGGATCAGGAGAAGCATCATAAGAAGTACCGTTCCAGCTTAATGTAACCCAACCACCTGTTCCTGTTGCAATATTGGCTGCTGATCCAATATTTGGATCCCATAACGAGAATGAATTACTGCTTACAGCCGAACTGCTATTGGCATATACAAGGTTGAAATTAATTGTTGCGGCATATGGATTACCCACAACAGTAAATCCGCTATTAACCGGCACCGTTACGCGGCCCGTATTTAATAAACCAGTTGTACGTAAAGTAGCAGTTGTTGCAGGCGTACTTGATGTACCTGTGTAAACAGGGAAACTTCTATCGCCACGTACAAACAACATATAGCCCTGATAAGTTGAAAGAGAAATAAAAGTATTAGGAATAGAGAACCATGAATTAGCTGCCGTTAGCTTAGCAATAGATGCGCTATTGGTTGCACTTT
>DATHHR010000096.1:0-10582 GCA_035317105.1 Ferruginibacter sp.
GAAATAACCCCCTTCAATAAAGCCATCGTTTTTGAACCCGGTCTAAAAGGTATTATTTTATCCGGCTCGCCCTTCTCGGTTAACCAGGATGGAGCTCCCGATCTGGATGTAAAATTACTGGCCTCAAAAGTGCCGGTTTTAGGTGTTTGTTATGGTGCTCAGTTAACTGCTAAAAATTTCGGCGGCAGGGTTGATAAAAGTGAAAAAAGAGAATACGGCCGTGCGATACTGGAATTAAAAAAAGAGGATGTTTTTTTAAAAGGTGTTGCACAAAACTCGCAGGTATGGATGAGCCATAGCGATACGATAAAAGAATTACCAACTGGTTTTGAATTATTAGGCATTACAGAAAGTATTCCCGTAGCAGCTTTTAAACGCGCTGATGGAAATGGTTGTCCGCTATATGGCATTCAATTTCACCCCGAAGTATACCACTCTGTTGAAGGGAAAAAAATATTGAAAAATTTTCTGATAGATATCTGCGGCTGTAGCCAAAGCTGGACATCAGAACATTTCATCACTGAAACAGTAGCTAAATTAAAAGCGCAGATCGGCAATAAAAAAGTGATCATGGCATTGAGTGGTGGTGTTGATAGCACTGTTGCGGCAACTTTAGTACACAGGGCGATCGGTAAAAACCTGTTCGGGATATTTGTTGATAACGGCGTTTTAAGAAAAGATGAATTTCAACAGGTGATTAAAATGTATGGCGAGCTTGGATTAAATGTAAAAGGCGTTGATGCCAGGGAACATTTTTATACAAGACTAGCAGGCAAGGATGATCCCGAAGAAAAAAGAAAAATAATCGGCAAAGGCTTTATAGAAATATTTGACCAGGAAGCTAAATTATTAGACGGCATTGAAATGTTAGGCCAGGGAACCATTTATCCTGATGTAATTGAATCGGCTTCGGTACACGGGCCATCGGTTACGATCAAGTCTCACCACAATGTTGGTGGCTTGCCGGAATCAATGAAACTGGAACTGGTTGAACCATTGCGTTCCTTATTTAAAGATGAAGTAAGAAAAGTAGGATTAGAATTAGGCATACCTTATGATATGTTATACAGGCATCCTTTTCCAGGGCCAGGATTAGCGATAAGAATTTTAGGTGAAGTGACAGAAGAAAAAGTAAATTTACTGCAACAAGCAGATGCGATATTTACCAACATGTTAAAAAAGCATGATCTGTATTCAACCATCTGGCAGGCAGGCGCTATATTATTACCGGTAAAAAGCGTTGGTGTAATGGGTGATGAAAGAACTTACGAATTTACCTTAGCTTTAAGGGCCGTAACATCGGTAGATGGCATGACGGCAGACTGGGCGCATTTGCCGTATGATTTTTTAGCGAATGTATCGAACGAGATCATTAATAATGTTAGGGGCATTAACCGTGTGGTGTACGATATTAGCAGTAAGCCTCCTGCAACAATTGAATGGGAATAAAATTTAAAGTCAAAATTTAAAAGTTAAAAGCTAAAAGCTAAAAGTTAAAAGTTAACCCAATTCTGGGTTTTGACTTTTTACTTTTGATTTTGAAAAACGATCTGCATGATGCAAATAAAGAAAACAGCTATTACCGTAAGTTTTATCGTTGCCATTTTTATTGCAGCAATATTTCCTGCAAATGCCCAGAAAGGTACTATGCCGCCAAGCCCTCTGGCTGGGCTTATTCCTCCTCCTGTTACCATCAAGACATACCATATCGCGATCTTTGCGCCATTATACTTAGATTCAGTTTTTACCGGAGCTAGTAGTTTCCGTTTTAAACAAGGCATGCCAAGATTAATTGTACCCGGATTGGAATTTGTGCAAGGCGCAGAATTGGCACTGGATTCCTTATATCTGCCGAATACGAATATTGTAGTAAGTATCTATGATTCTAAATCTTACAACGAACCTGTTGCAACATTGATCAAAGAAAAAAAATTAGATAGTGTAGACATTATTATCGGCGCTATAAAAGATGCAGAGTATAAAGAGCTGGCGGATTTTTCTTTAGAAAAAAAGATACCATTTATTTCTGCTACCTATCCTAACGATGGAGGTGTTGCACAAGACCCGTATTTGGTAATTATGAACCCTACATTGAAAGCGCATTGCGAAGCGATCTACAGTTATCTTTTAGAAAATCATGGAACTGACAAGATCTTTTTAGTAAGAAAAAAAGGTCCGCAGGAAGACAAGATCGCCGACTATTTTAAAGAGATCAATATGCAGGATGGCAAGCCATTACTGAATATTCAAACATTGAATTACGAAGCATCACAACAGGATGCAGATAACCTTAAGAAAAAATTAGACAGTACTAAACAAACCATTATCATTGGTGGAAGTTTGGATGAATCTTTTGCTACAAACCTAACGCTGGCTTGTCATGATCTGTTTCAAAGCTATCCTATTACTTTGATCGGTATGCCTAACTGGGATGGTTTTAAACAACTAACCAAAAGCGATGTGTTTGCCGATTTTCCTGTCTATATAACCAGTCCGTATTACAATGATAAATTGGATGATAACAGCAGGAAATTAATGAATGGCTATCAGCTTAAATATAAAGGCAAGCCAACTGATATGGCTTTTAAAGGATATGAATGCGCTTTGCTTTTTACCAACCTGCTTATCAAATATCCTACAGCCGTGATCGATAGTATAAATGATAAAAGCTTAAAAGTTTTTTCTGATTATAATATTCGCCCGGTAATGCTCGGCAACTACGATCTTCCCGATTATTACGAAAACAAACACTTGTATTTTATCAAGATACAGGGTGGAAATTTCAGTAAAGCCTGGTAATTTTCAATAAAAATGGTATCCGGCAAATAAAACAGCAATAAATATATACATTTACAGCAGCGATCGTCTCCTGGATTTGTTTTATTCTAACGCAGAGTCAACTCCCCTTTTCGCTTTTTCATTCAACAACTCTTTTCAAAAATTACTGTTCATACAATGAGCCCATCTAGTGAATTAAAGAAAGTGACCACCAATACGCTTCAGAAAATGAAAGCGGCAGGAGAAAAAATATCTATGATAACAGCCTATGATTATTCTTTTGCAAGAATATTTGATGCGGCAGGTATCGATATTATTTTAGTAGGCGATAGCGCCAGTAATGTGATGGCTGGCCATAGTACAACCTTGCCGATTACTTTAGATCAGATGATCTATCATGCGCAAAGCGTTACCCGTGGCCGTGACAGAAGCCTTGTAGTGGTTGATATCCCTTTCGGTTCTTATCAATCCAATTCAGAAATTGCCCTGGCTTCTGCCATCAAAATAATGAAAGAATCTGGCGGTAATACTGTTAAGCTGGAAGGCGGTGAAGAGATCATCGAATCAGTAAAAAAAATAGTGAGTGCAGGCGTTCCGGTAATGGGGCATTTAGGCTTAACGCCACAATCCATCAATAAATTTGGTACCTACACCGTTCGTGCAACAGAAGATATTGAAGCAGAAAAATTAAAGAAAGACGCCTTGTTACTACAGGAAGCTGGCTGCTTTGCGGTAGTACTGGAAAAGATCCCTGCAGCTTTGGCTAAAGAAGTAACAGAAAGCCTTACCATACCAACCATCGGCATTGGCGCCGGCGGCGATTGCGACGGACAAGTATTAGTGATGCATGATATGCTGGGCATCAATACTGATTTTAAACCACGTTTTTTACGCAGGTATTTAAATTTGGATGAACAGATAACAGGTGCTGTAAAACAATACATTAGCGACGTAAAAAGCAGCGATTTCCCGAATAAAGATGAACAATATTAGCACGTACGATGTTTGATGTACGACGTACGATGTAATACACTGAGCGGAAGCACACATCGTACATCAAACGTCGTACATCGTACATTCGATTTTTAATTATATTTGCCTAAAGCTAACACGAACATGGAAGTAAGAAACAACTGGACACTCAACGAGATACAAGAAATATACAATCGTCCGCTATTGGACCTGATCTTTGATGCAGCGATCATCCATCGCCAGAACAAAGCTTACAGCGAAGTGCAGGTAAGCAGCTTGATCTCTATTAAGACAGGCGGTTGCAAAGAAGATTGCGCTTATTGTCCGCAAGCGGCACGATACAATACCGGCGTTGAAGTAGAACCTTTAATGACCGTTGAAAAAGTAAAAGCAAGAGCCGAAGTGGCCAAAGCAAACGGCGCCTCACGTTTATGCATGGGTGCAGCATGGCGTGAAGTAAGAGACAATAAAGATTTCGACCGTGTATTGGATATGGTTTCTGAAGTAAATGAAATGGGTTTAGAAGTTTGCTGCACATTAGGTATGCTGACTTACGAACAAGCAGAAAAATTAAAAGCAGCAGGTTGTTTCGCCTACAACCATAACATCGATACATCAAGCGATAACTACGAAAATATTATTACCACAAGAACATTCGACGACCGTATCAACACATTGAATAATGTACGTAAAGCAAAGCTCAGTGTATGTTGCGGAGGTATCGTTGGTTTAGGCGAAACAGATGATGACCGCGTAAAAATGTTACACACCTTATCTACGATGGAACAACATCCAGATTCTGTGCCGATCAACAGGTTGGTTCCGGTTGAAGGAACACCTTTGGCAAAAAACCAACAAACACCGATCGATGAAATGTTACGCATGATCGCTACAGCAAGAATTTTAATGCCGAAAAGCGTAGTACGTTTATCTGCTGGAAGAAACGAAATGAGTATTGCTGAACAAGCACTATGTTTTATGGCAGGCGCTAACTCGATCTTTGCAGGAGAAAAATTATTAACTACGCCAAATCCTGATTTCGATACGGACATGCAAATGTTTAAATTATTAGGATTGACTGCACGCAAACCGTTTAAAGACAGAGTAGCTGCGCAGGAAACAGTAACAGCATTGGCGTAAACTCCATAGGAGTTTCATCTTTGTAGATGAACATGTATCTGCGCCATTGAACTCCATAGGAGTTCCACCTTCGGGAACTAATTGTGTTACTCCTACGGAGTAATATCTTATTATCAAACATATTGCTACAAAGGGGTTGCCCCGATGGGGCAAATCGAAGATCGAATTGTTTTATTTTCATTTCTTATTCATTGCATTACTAACAAATAACTGTGAGTACAAATAACAGCTTTGATAAATTTTTGCAGGACAAATTGGACGAAAGAAAAGCCAGCGGACTATTACGAAGCCTGGTTTCTTACCCCGATAAAATAGATTTTAGCTCCAACGATTATTTAGGCTTTGCAAAACTTCCTCAATTAAAGCAGTCACATACCGAACAGCCATCAGGCGCTACCGGCTCAAGATTAATTACAGGCAATCCAGTAATAGCTGAAGAGACGGAAAAAATAATTGCCGCATTTCATGATGCGGAAGCCGCTTTAATTTTTAACTCCGGCTATTGTGCCAATGTTGGCTTATTCTCCTGCATCGCACAAAAAGGCGACACATTGATCACGGATGAATTCATCCACGCAAGCATTATTGATGGCGCAAGGTTAAGTCATGCCAACAGGTACAAATTCAAACACAACGATATTGCCGACCTTGAAAAAAAATTAAAACAAGCCACAGGTAAAAAAATAGTTACCGTAGAATCCATCTATTCAATGGATGGTGATGAAGCGCCATTAAAAGAAATTGCAGCGATCTGTAAAAAGTACGATGCTATATTAATTGTTGATGAAGCGCACGCTATAGGTATTTTTGGAGATAAAGGTGAAGGCCTGGTTTGTAAATACAATTTGCAAAAAGAAGTATATGCCTGCATTTATACTTTTGGTAAAGCGCTTGGTTTACACGGAGCAGTCGTTACAGGAAGCAACACACTAAGAGATTATTTGATCAATCATGCACGGGCATTTATTTATACAACAGCATTGCCTCCACTCACTTATTCGCAAATTCAGGAAGCATATAAATTATTACCAACAGCCAATCGTAAAATACTATTCGAATTGATCGATCATTACAGATCTGTGGTTCAAATAATAAAAAACATTACATTTATTGAAAGCAACTCTTCAATACAAACAATAATTATTGGTGATAACAATAAAACAAAAGAGCTCGCCAATCATTTGGTTGACAAAGGATTTTTTGCTAAAGCTATCTTATCACCAACAGTTGCTACAGGAACAGAAAGATTAAGAATATGTTTACATTCATTTAATACCAAAGAGCAGATCGATCTACTTCTAAAAGAAATTGAAAGCAAGCTTGATAACTAATGATCAAAAACATTTACAATTAACCATTAACAATTATCAATGAGCATCATCATCGCAGGCATACACACAGGAATTGGCAAAACAGTTTGCTCTGCAGTAATTTGCCAGTCGCTCGGTTATGATTACTGGAAACCAGTGCAGGCAGGCGACTGGGGAAATTCAGATAGTGTGTTTATTAAAAAAAATGTAACCAATCCAAAAACATTGGTTCATCCTGAAACATATAAATTAGTAACAGCCGCATCACCACATTATGCGGCAAAACTGGATGGCATTGAAATAATGAGGGAGCATATACAACTGCCCCGATCAAAAAATAATATTGTTGTAGAAACAGCTGGCGGTTTAATGAGCCCATTGGCAAAAGGGTTTTTAAATATTGATTTGGTAGAACAACTGCAATTACCCGTTGTATTGGTATCAAACAATTACTTGGGAAGTATCAACCATACTTTGCTTAGTTACGAAGCATTACAAAACAGAAAAATTACAATAGCAGGCATTGTGTTTGATGGCGAAACAGTAACGGCAAGCCAGGAGTTTATTGTAGAGTACATTAAATTGCCTGTACTATTTTCGATTCCGCAATTTCCTAATTTGAATGCACGATCGATCAGCGAATTTGCTGCAACTATTTCTATAAAATTATAACCGTGAACTTAGAAGAAAAAGATAAAAATTACATATGGCATCCTTTCACACAAATGAAAATTGCCGATACGCCCATTCATATCGCCCAGGCAAAAGGAACAATATTGTATGGCGCTGATGGCAAAGAATATATCGATGCTGTTTCATCCTGGTGGGTAAATATACATGGGCATTCTAATGAATACATCGCAGCAAGTATTGCACAACAAGCCAAAGTATTGGAGCATGTGATCTTTGCAGGCTTCACGCACACACCCGCTATTGAGCTGGCAGAAAAACTGATCAAGATCTTACCTGATAATTTTTCTAAAATATTTTATTCTGATAATGGTTCTACTGCTGTTGAAGTGGCGTTAAAAATGGCGCTGCAATACTGGCATAACCTGGGTGTAAAAACCAAGACAAAAATAATTGCATTGGAGAACGCTTATCATGGCGATACTTTTGGCGCCATGAGCGCCGGTGCAAGAAGTGCTTTCAATGCAGCCTTCAATCCTTTGTTGTTTGAAGTATTCCATATCCCTGCTCCGGATAAAAATAATATTGACGCAGTTAAAAAACAATTGCTGGCATATGCCGCTGATGATACAGTGGCCGCTTTTATTTTTGAACCCTTGATACAGGGCTCTGGGGGTATGTTAATGCACGAAGCAAAATATTTAGATGAACTGTTAACCATCGCGCAGCAAAAAAATATTATTTGCATAGCAGATGAAGTGATGACTGGCTTTGGCAGGACAGGAAAAAATTTCGCGATCAATTATTTAGAGAATAGGCCCGATATTATTTGTTTATCAAAAGGCATCACCGGTGGTTTTATGCCTTTGGGTGTAACAGCCTGTTCGCAAAAAATATTCGATGCTTTTTATGCGGATGAAATGGAGAAAACTTTTTTTCATGGGCATTCTTACACAGCTAACCCGTTGGCATGCGCCGCAGCAAATGCAAGCATTGATCTGTTATTAAAAGAAAGTTGTCAGCGGCAGATAAGAATGATAGGCGATAGTCATAAAGAGTTCGCGAATAAAATGGACCAAAGCGATCTTGTGAAAGAAGTTCGTCTCCAGGGAACGATCATTGCCATCGAGCTCAATACTTTAGAAGATACTTCCTACTTCAACTCTATAAAAAAAGAAGCCTACAAATTTTATTTGAACAATGGCGTATTGCTTCGTCCGTTGGGTAATGTGGTCTATATCATGCCGCCGTATTGCATCACAAAAGAAGAACTGGACAAGGTTTACAGCGTGATAGAAGCTTCCCTGACGCATTTATTGTAATTGTCTGAACCGTTGATTAAACAGATTTGTATGATTTAATTGATTTTACCTATTTGTAATTAAAAAAATCAGGTAAAATCAATGCTTAGGATTAATTTTGGCAATTATGGAAAACATTTTCGAATTAGTAGTTAAGGATAATAACACACACGCACGTTGGCTCAACACACTTTCCTTGATGGAAAATACGGGAGCCAAAAAGATCAAGCGTTGTGAACATCCTGTGCTGACTACCGAAATGATCCTAAAACATGCTGCTGAAGAAGCAAGGCATGCCTACTTTCTAAAAAAACAGATTCAAAAAATAGATAAAAATAGCTGTCCTACCTACGAAAGAAAATATTTGTTAGCGCCGGATATGAGCCACTATTATTTACATGTATTGGATGTAAAGGTTTGTCGCTTTTTAAAAGACAAATTCGGCTACAAAGGGAACGACTTAAAATATGCAGCTTACTTATTGGTTACTTATGCCATTGAAGTAAGAGCTGATGAATTATATCCACTATACCAGGAAGTGCTGACAGGTATAAAAAGCACGGTAAATGTAAAAACCATTATTGCCGAAGAGATCAACCATTTACACGAAATGACCGAACAATTAAAAGCATTTTCACCTGATTATCAGGAGCTGTGCAGTGTTGTCTGCGCCATAGAGAAAGAGCTGTTCACAGATTGGATCGATGCGGTCAAAAAAGAATTATCGAATTAAAATTATCAACAACTTTAATAAGAAATGCTCCATTGATAATGGAGCATTTCTTATTAATCGATGCTATAATTATTTTACAATAAATTTCTTCACTTCTCTTTTGTTAGTATCCATTGCTATAATTACATAGTCTCCCGCAATTAAGCCCGGAACATTTACTATAATATATCCGTCTTCAGTAATGGTGGCTGTGCCTCTTTGTACCAACATTCCTATAAAGTTTCTGATCTCTATATTCACGGTTTCTTCTTTTGGCCATCCCGGAAGTGTCAATTTAAAATGACCCTCTGTAACAGGGTTCGGTGTTAAATCAGAAGATTTGGAAACACTTGCTACTGTAAGTGTCAATACTTCTGTACTGGTTCCAAAAGAATTGGTAGCTGTTAGCGTTACTGTAAATACTCCCGCTGTTGTTGGTGTTCCACTGATTATACCTGTTGTTGGATCGACCGTTACTCCTGCCGGTAATCCTGTAGCTCCATAAACGGTTGGCGTATTCGATGCATCAATAGTATAAGTAAATGATTCACCTTCGGTTGCCGTTGCCGTATCTGCACTGCTAATAAACGGTACAGGCGGCGCGGTGATACTGATAATCAGTATATTATTTGTTGTGCCGCTGGCATTGGTTGCGGAGATCGTTACCATTGTAGTATCAACTGTTATGGGGGTTCCTGTAATTTCTCCTGTTACCGTGTTGATGCTTAAGCCCGGTGGCAGGTTAATAGCATTATAACTGGTTGGCGTATTTGTTGCAGCTATTGCATAGCTAAATGAAGTTCCCACGACTCCGCTCACAGCTCCATTACTTGTTATTATAGGGATACCCGGCAGACTGTTAATTGTTATGGTTATTATTTCGGTACCTGTTCCCGACGAATTGCTTGCCTTTATTGTATCTGTAAATGTACCGGATGCTGTTGGTGTGCCACTTATCAAACCTGTTGCGGTATTGATAGTTAAGCCAGCCGGTAAAGTTGTGGAGCCATAACTTGTTGGGGTATTCGTTGCCGTTATGCTATAAGTAAATACGGTACCAATAGTTCCATCCGCTGTCAGTAAACTGGTTATTACAGGTATAGTTGGATTGATCGTTATTGTTAATGATTGCGTTCCTGTTCCACCAGCATTCGTTGCTTTAACTGTTATTGCAAATGTACCGGATGCTGTTGGTGTGCCACTAATTACTCCCGTTGCCGTATTGATGGTTATACCAGCTGGCAATGCGCCAGTCTCTGAATAGCTCGTTGGAATATTTGTTGCCGTTATCGTATAGCTAAACGCTGAACCTACTGTACCGCTTGCTGTTTGAGAACTCGTAATAACAGGCGCATTTGGTAAGATCGTTATTGTTAATGTTTGCGTTCCTGTGCCGCCTGCATTCGTTGCTTTAATTGTGAACGCAAATGTGCCGCTTACTGTTGGTGTGCCGCTGATTACTCCTGTTACTGTATTGATTGTCACACCTGCTGGTAATGTACCAGTTTCTGAATAACTCGTTGGCGTATTCGTTGCAGCTACTGTATAACTAAATGCAGTGCTAATTGTTCCGCTTGCTGTTGGTGCACTTGTAATAACAGGCACGCCAGGTATTGCCGCATTAATCGTTATTGTTAATGACTGTGTTCCTGTTCCTCCTGCATTCGTTGCTTTAACTGTTATCGCAAATGTGCCGGATGCTGTTGGCGTTCCGCTAATCACTCCTGTTGATGTATTGA
>DATHHR010000097.1:0-3926 GCA_035317105.1 Ferruginibacter sp.
GCATTTTTTAAGTGAGATATACCGCGGACAGCCTATTAGCAGCCCGGGCGTAAATAACCGTGTTGAGTATCGTCCGCTCGAAGGATTTGTATTGGCCGTTACGCCATTTAATTTTACTGCTATCGCAGGAAATTTACCAACCGTTTGTGCCATGGCTGGTAACGTTGTTATTTGGAAACCCTCCTACACGCAGATCTACAGCGCGCAATTAATTATGCGTATTTTAAAAGAAGCAGGCTTGCCGGATGGAGTTATCAATTTGATCTATGTTGATGGTGCTGTGGTTGGTGATATCTGTTTTAAACACAATGATTTTGCCGGCATACACTTCACCGGTAGTACAGGTGTTTTTAATACGATGTGGAAAGCGATCGGTGATAACACGGGCAATTACAGATCATACCCGCGCATCGTTGGAGAAACGGGCGGCAAAGATTTTATCCTGGCACATAAAAGTGCTGACGTGGATGTTCTGGTAACGGCACTCGCTCGCGGTGCTTTTGAGTTCCAGGGACAAAAATGTAGCGCGGCATCTAGATGCTACATACCAAGTAATATCGCTGCAGAAGTAAAAAAGAAATTGGTAGCAGAAATAAAAACAATGAAGATGGGCTCTACCGAAGACTTCACCAATTTCATCAACGCAGTGATCGATGAAAGAAGCTTTGATAAAATAGAAGCCTACATAAAAGCCGCAAAGAAAAAAGATAGCGGTGTAAAAATATTAGTGGGTGGAAATTGCGATAAAACGAATGGCTTTTTTATAGAGCCTACCGTTATAGAAACAACCGACCCAATGTATGTTACCATGTGCCAGGAAATATTTGGCCCTGTGCTAACATTGTATGTGTATGATGAAAATAAGTTTGAGGATATTTTAAAGATCGTTGACACTACTTCTCCATATGCATTAACAGGCGCCATCATTGCGCGCGACAGGTACGCTATAGAATTAGCTACGGACAAATTACGCAACAGTGCAGGCAATTTTTATGTGAATGATAAATGCACAGGCGCTGTTGTTGGTCAGCAGCCGTTTGGCGGCGCAAGAGGCAGCGGCACAAATGATAAAGCCGGCAGCATTTTAAATTTATACCGCTGGTTAAGCTGCAGAACGATCAAAGAAATGTTTACATCGCCGGTTGATTACAGGTATCCATTCTTACAGGAAAAATAATTGTAGGTTTTCTTTTAAACTTTTTTACAATTGGCCTGTCTATTAAAATTGAGCATCATTTTATATTATTTTAATATGGCATGATGTTTGAATTTTATTGTCTAACCAAAAAACATACAAGTGAAAAAGACATTATTAATTGCTGTACTAGCGTTAAGCTATTATACAATGCAAGCGCAAATGGGACCAGGTCCAAAAATTGAATTCGGTATCAAGGGAGGATTTAGTGTCGCAAATATGACCGATATGGGACAATCTGTATATGATTACAGTCCAATTCCGTCTTTACATGGTGGTGCGTTATTGAATATAAAGTTTGATGACAGGCCAAGTGGATTTGCTTTACAACCTGAACTAGTGTTTTCAGGCCAGGGAGGCGTAGCTCCTTTTCCGGGTTCTGATGGCAATACACATAATTACACTACAGACCTTGTCTATTTAAATATCCCTGTTTTATTACAATACCAGTTCCGCACGGGATGGAGATTGGAAACCGGTCCGCAGTTTGGTTTTTTACTAAGTGCAACAGAAACAGGTTATGGAGAACACCATGTTGACACAAAAGACATTTACCATAGCACAGATTTTTCATGGGCATTTGGTGCGGGCTATATGGCAAGAAACGGTTTTGGAGTTGATGCACGTGCAAATATTGGGTTCTCAGATATCAATAGCGATACCACCCCCGGCCAAGATGAAAATATGAACAATGATGTATTTCAATTGGGTATATTCTATCAATTTGGTCATCATTATTACAGGCATTATTAGAAATAAACATTTTTATAGGAAAAGGGTTGATTCGGTCAACCCTTTTTTATTCGGCTAATAAAAGATAAATTCGCCGTACAATATTTCAATTTGACAACGATCTTAGATAAGCAGCAATTACATTTAACCATTTTAAGACTGGCACATCAGCTAATGGAAAACCACCTCAATTTAAAAGATGTGGTATTTATTGGCCTGCAGCCACGTGGCGTTTATGTAAGCGACAGGATAGTAGAAAATATAAAAAAACTCTATCCAAATGAAAAAGTAAATTACGGTGTGCTTGATATTACTTTTTACAGGGATGATGTGCGCAACGAAATTCGTATGGCCAATAAAACAACCATCGATTTTTCTATAGAAGGGAAAGAAGTTATTTTAATAGATGATGTATTGTATACCGGCAGAACGATCCGTGCTGCGTTGGATGCACTCATCGATTTCGGCAGGCCAAAAAAAGTAGAGCTTTGTGTTTTGGTCAATAGAAGATTTAACAGAGAGTTGCCAATACAACCAGACTATTATGGCAAATCGATTGATGCCATTGTATCGCAAATGGTGAAAATTCAGAAAGATACAGAAACGGTTGTGTTATATTAGAAAGTTTAAAATAATAAAATCCAAAAAAACAATAAGTCAAAATACAAAACTCGAATTGGTGAATAATAATTGAGTTGTAGTTTTTTATTGGAATTTGTTTTATTGATTTTTGTATTTTTAATTTGTATTTCCACCCAATCCTACCCCATTTATGTCTGCTGAATTAGAAACACGCTGTCTGCTATTTGCAAAAAATGTAAGGCTATTTTGTCGACGTTTAAAATGGGATACTATCAATTTACAGGATATCAAACAAGTTGTCAGGTCTAGTGGATCAATTGGCGCCAATTATGTTGAAGCCAATTAAAACCTGGGAGCCGGTGATCTTAAAATGCATATTAGAATTTCCAGGAAAGAAGCGAAAGAGACTATTTATTGGCTAAAATTGCTTTTCGTGGAAGAATCAAGTGAATTTGAATCAGACAGAAATAAACTAATTGATGAAGCAGAACAATTAAAAAAGATATTTTCTGCAATTTTAGTCAAGATCCAATAGCATTTTACATCGGGTTTTGTATTTTGATTTATTGTTTTTTGGGATTTAAAATTTGTTATTTGTTTTTTGTCGCTCATTACTGTAGCTTTGCTTCTTAATGCAACTATCTACCAAACATCTCTTGGGCATTAAAGACCTTACTAAGGAAGATATCTCGATCATTCTATCTACAGCCACTCAATTTAAAGAAGTTTTACAACGGCCCGTTAAAAAGGTTCCATCACTGCGCGATATAACTATTGTGAATTTATTTTACGAAAGCTCTACCCGCACAAGGATCTCATTTGAACTGGCAGAAAAAAGACTAGGCGCCGATACGATCAACTTCACTGCATCAGGCTCTTCCGTATCAAAGGGCGAAAGTTTACTCGATACTGTCAACAATATCCTGAGCATGAAAGTGGATATGGTAGTAATGCGGCACAGCGCCAGCGGAGCGCCGCACTTTTTAGCGAAGCATATACCCGCAGCCATTGTAAATGCAGGTGATGGCATCAACGAACATCCTACACAGGCATTGTTAGATGCTTTTTCCATCAACGAAAAATTAGGCAGCTTAGAAGGAAAGAAAATTGTTTTGATCGGCGATATCATGCACTCAAGGGTAGCGCTTAGCAATATCTACCTCCTTAAAAAAATGGGTGCAGAAGTAATGGTAGCAGGCCCCCCAACATTGATCCCAAAATACATCAGCGAAGCACTCAATATAAAAGTAGAATACAACCTAAAAAAAGCATTGGAATGGTGCGATGTGGCCAACGTGCTGCGTATTCAATTAGAAAGACAAAACCAGGTGCTCTTCTCTTCCCTTAGAGAATACAATATTGCTTATGGCGTAACAAAAAAATTACTGGACGGGCTTAAAAAAGAGATCGTCATCAT
>DATHHR010000098.1:0-12041 GCA_035317105.1 Ferruginibacter sp.
GGGGACTTACCTATTATAGAAACGTTTTGGAAAGTACGAATAACCTTAACGTTGATTCAGCTGGTGATGTTGTTCCATTCAATATAAAGACCATTACCAATTTGGTGCAGGCAAATGTTTCTTACCCATTTGATAATGCAAGAAGGATCGGGTTAACTTTTGGTATCAAAAATGATAGAACGGTATACTTGACAGATGCCACTTACCCTCAGGTACTTTTCGATCTTGGTATACCGGACCAAAACTCTACATATGCTATGACACATTTGGAATATGTGTACGATAATACGTTGAACCCTGCACAAAATATCTGGGATGGGCTTCGCTATAAATTATTTGTAGATGCCAATAAAGATATTACCAGTGGAAAAAACTCTACCGGAAAATTTGATTTTGCGTGGGGCTTTGATGTACGGTATTACTATCCTATCTACCGCAACTTTATCTGGGCAGGGCGTGTAGCGGGTAACTTTAGCTGGGGCGATGAAAAAACAGTGTACTACTTAGGTGGCGAAGATGGAGAGTTAATGCTTGGTAACTCTACTAAAAATGATGGAACGCCACGTTACTTCAATCCTTATAACCAACCTGCTCCCGATCAAAGCTATGCTTTCCAAAGCCTCGCCGAAAACCTTCGCGGCTATATTCAAAATATAGCGAACGGTAATAATGCGCTTGTGCTTAACAGTGAGTTCAGGTTGCCCGTATTTACGACCTTATTAAACCGCCCTATCAGCAATGCTTTTCTGCGTAATTTCCAGGTGATTCAATTTATTGACCTGGGCAATGCATGGAACGGCTCCTACGGCGGTATGTCGAGGCCATCAAGCGTATACGGACAGATACCAGTACAGGTAACGATCAAGACCGGTGGTATCGGCCCTTTTGCCGGCGGCTATGGCTTTGGTGCACGAAGCAACCTGCTTGGTTATTTTATGAAATTTGATATAGGATGGCCGATGGGCACTTTCTTTGGAAGTAAGCCACAAACCTATTTTAGTTTGGGATTAGATTTTTAAAATAAAATGATACCTGCATTTTATTATGATCAAAGCAACAATTTCCGACAAGCAGCTCATTGTAAATATTCTCACAGATAGCTTTGACGAAAACCAAAGTGTGAATTTTATAATTAAACAAGACAAGAGAAGAATTAAAAGAATAAATGCTTTAATGGAGTATTCTTTCGATACCTGTTTTTTGTTTGGAGAAGTATATTTATCTGATGATAGAAATGCCTGCGCCTTGATCATTTATCCAGACAAGAAAAAAACAACACTTCAAACGATCTATCTTGATGGTAAATTGGCAATAAAATGTTTTGGTATTAAAAATCTTTTAAAGGCGATCTCAAGAGAAGCTGCTATAAACAAACAACACCCTAATGAGTTAATGTATTATTTGTGGTTTATTGGCGTTAGTAAAAAATACCAGCACTCAGGCATTGGCAGTAATTTACTACGAGAGATCATTAACGAAGGGCATCAACAAAAAAGAGCTATTTATTTGGAAACATCCACCTTAAAAAATATTCCCTGGTATCAGCGTTTGGGGTTTACAGTTTATCGAGAGATTGATATGGGCTATACGCTATTCTTTTTAAGCAAGGCTTTATTATAACTTATTCAGTATCCCGATCATGCGCTTGCAGGCCATCGTTATTTCTTCTTCGGTAATAATTAATGGTGGCACAATCCTTAAACAATTGGCTGCAAATAAGAACCAATCCGTAAATACACCTTCTTCGATCAGGGCATCGATTACTTTTTTATTGATATTGAAATTATCGAACTCAACAGCCAACATTAAGCCGCAGCTACGCACTGCTTTTATTTTTGTATGATGCAATAAAGACAAAAACAATTGTTCTTTTTTCGCAATGCCATCAATTAATTTTTCTTCTATCAAAACAGTAAATGCAGTCAAGCCTGCCGCACAACAAACCGGGTGCCCACCGAAAGTATTGATATGGCCTAATACAGGATCATGTGTTAGCGAATCCATTATTTTTTTATCGGCTACAAAAGCGCCTAAAGGCATACCGCCACCGAGTGCTTTGCCTAATAATAAGATATCCGGCACCACATTATATTGTTCAAATGCGAATAAGGTCCCGTTGCGGCCAAAGGCACATTGTATTTCGTCTAATACCAATAAAGTGCCGGTTTCTGTACAGCGTTTGCGCAATGCTGTTAGCCAGTTTTTCTGCGGAGCGATAACACCCGCTTCTGCCTGTACGGTTTCTGCAACTACACAAGCCGTTCGTTCCGTTATTAATTCAATGTCTTCAAAAGAATTGTAATTGAGTTGTAAAGTATCCGGCAATAAAGGGCGAAAAGCATTGCGCCAATATTCATCTCCCATAATACTTAAAGCTCCTTGTGTGCTGCCGTGATAGCTATTTTTAAAAGAAACGATCTGTGTTCTATTAGTGTAACGTTTTGCCAATTTCATGGCGCCTTCGGTTGCTTCGCTTCCGGAGGCTGTATAGAAAACCGAATTTAATGATGCAGGTAAATGATCGGTTAATTTTTTTGCATAGGCTACCTGCGGACTTTCAACCAATTCTCCATATACCATAATGTGCATGTAATTATCCAGCTGGTCTTTTATGGCTTGTATAACTTTAGGGTGGCGATGCCCGATATTGCATACGCTGATGCCGGCTATCAGGTCAATATATTCTTTGCCATTGATATCCCACATCTTACTGCCTTCAGCCTTTACTATTTCTAATGACAATGGCGCTTCGGATGTTTGTCCGATGTGTTGCAGAAATAATTGGCGATTGGTTGTCATGCCGCAAATGTCGGAAGAAAATCTGACCTTTGATTTATGGGATTAAATTGATTACTTTGATTCGAGCAAAGCGAGTCCTGAAACCTTTCGGGAGCGATGCTGCCATGAAAAACAACTGCTGACAAACAAAAATTAAAAATATGTCTTTCATTTTACCGGTTAAAGGAGTGTTGCCAACGATGGGCAATAATTGTTTTGTAGCGCCAAACGCTACTATTGTTGGAGACGTGATAATGGGTGATGATTGCAGTGTATGGTTCAACGCCGTGATCCGGGGTGATGTGAATAGTATTCGCATGGGCAATAAAGTAAACGTGCAGGACGGCGCAGTGATCCATTGCACGTATGAAAAAACAAAAGTTAGTATTGGTAATAATGTCAGCATCGGGCACAATGCTATTGTACATGGCTGTACCATTGATGATAATGTTTTGGTGGGCATGGGTGCTGTTGTAATGGACAATGTAAAAGTTGGCAGCAATGTAATTATTGCAGCAGGAGCTGTTGTGTTAGAAGGTACCATAATTGAACCGGGATGTATTTTTGCAGGTGTTCCGGCAAAGAAAGTAAAGGATATTTCGCAGGAGCTGATCAGCGGAGAGATCAATAGGATCGCTGATAACTATTTGATGTACAGCAGTTGGTTCAAATAGTTAAAATTGTCTCATTACATACCAGTTATTAAAAAAATATTATCTTTGTTGATATGAAAAAAGTAACGATTGCCATTATTGCTATAACTGCTTTTAGCTCATGTTCTATTTTTCACCATGATGAATATGGTTGTCCGAAAAGTAGTGCCGCTGTTGGTGCAGAAAAATTAGTTTCAGGAGATCAAAAAGCCGGAAGATTAGCCGGCAAACAAAAGTTCCATGTTGAAACAGGTATCATCTACCATTAATATTCGCTAATAGTTTTTAGCATCTTCCATTGTATCTAAAATAGTACGGTAACTAATATATCTATCCGGATCAACGGTTCCGTTTTCTACCGCATCTCTTACAGCACATCCCGGTTCGTTGATATGCATGCAATTATTGAACTGACAATCATTGATCAATACCCGCATTTCAGGAAAATAATGCGATAGTTCTTGCTTCTTAATATCTACCAATCCTAATTCCCTTATCCCCGGTGTATCAATAATTCTTCCGCCAAAAGAAAGGTTGAACATTTCTGCAAAAGTTGTGGTGTGCAAACCCTTGCCGCTCCAGTCACTTACATCTTGTGTTCTTAGTGCCAGTTCGGGAAAAACAATATTGATAAAGGATGATTTACCAACACCCGAATGCCCGCTGAGTAAAGTAGTTTTATCTTTTAATAAAAGCTTTACTTCTTCTACGCCTTGATTTTTTTCAATGCTCATGGCCTGTACTTTGTAACCAATGGCCTCATACATTTCTTTTAGCGCTGCGAATTTTTCCGTTTCTTTTTCTCCGTAAAGATCTGCCTTATTAAAAACGATGATGGAGGGAACATAATACGCTTCTGATGTAACTAAAAATCTGTCAATAAAACCTTGTGATGTTTTAGGATCTTTTAATGTGGCAAATAAAAGTGATTGATCTAAATTAGAAGCAATGATATGGTGCTTATGCCTGTTATGCGGCGAGCTTCGGGTCATGTAGTTTCTACGCTGCTCTATTGCTGTGATCGTAACCGTATTTTCCAATTCGTTTTCCATCTCTACTTCTACCACATCACCCACGGCGATAGGATTGGTAGAAGTAATATTATCGATCTTGAATTTACCTTTTATACGGGCATTGAATAATTTGCCCTCCTCATTTTGAACAACATACCAACTGCCTGTACTCTTATAAACGGTTACTTTCATTAGCACGAATTTCATTAATTAAAATGAATTATAATAATCTAATAAAATGCCTATTTTTAAGCAAGTGAATTATATATTTTCAATCTAAAAAAACAATCATGGTAGATCATCAATTAATTACAACAGCCAATTCGTTAGAAGGCTATAAAATAACTAAACAGCTGGGGGTTATAAAAGGCATTACAGTACGAAGCAGAAGTGTACTCGGCAATATTGGCGGAAATTTTCAATCTTTCTTTGGCGGAAAATTATCTATATACGTAGATCTATGCGAAAAAGCAAGGGACGAAGCTTACCAGCTAATGGTAGACCATGCCAACGAATTTGGCGCTAATGCTGTCATTAATATGCGGTATGATGCAAATGAGGTAATGCCAGGCATTACTGAAGTATTGGCATATGGTACTGCTGTTGTGGTGGAGAAGATCTAAACTTTTGTCTGAACCGCTGATTGAAGTTGATTAAATTGATTGAACTGATTGAAGAATAACAACACTAATCAACTAAATCATTTCAATCAGTTTAATCAATGGTTCAGACAAAAATCTAACTCAAATATTTCCCAACGATCGGCACTCTTCTACCTACTCCGAAAGCTTTCGGAGAAATACGTATAATGGGGCAAAACTGGTTGCGCTTATATTCGTTCAGGTTGACCATTTTCAAAACCCTGTCTACCAACGCAGCATCAAATCCCTGTTCTTTAATTTCATTAGGGCCTTGTCTGCGTTCAATATATTGGTATAATATTTTGTCGAGTATAGCATAATCAGGCAAGCTATCAATATCTTTTTGATCGGGCCGCAATTCTGCACTGGGTGCTTTGGTTATGATATTACCAGGAATGATCTCTTTGTTACGATTGATATATTTTGCCAAAGCATATACTTGCATTTTATAACAATCACCCAACACCCCAATGCCGCCGGCCATATCGCCATATAAAGTGCCGTAGCCTGTTGCGAGTTCGCTTTTATTAGAAGTGTTGAGTAAGATGTACCCAAACTTATTAGCAATGGCCATTAATAAATTCCCCCTGCTCCTGCTTTGGATATTTTCTTCGGCAATATTAAAAGGGAGGTCCTTAAAAATAGGTTTGAGTTCCGTCAAAAATATTTCGTAAATATTTTTTATCGGAACGATATCATATGGATTGCCCAGGTTCTCGCTTAATTTTTTTGCATCGTCAATAGAATGATCGGTAGAAAATTTCGATGGCATTAAGATCGCCCGCACATTTTCTTTTCCTAATGCCGTGCATGCCAAGGCCAATGTTACCGCGCTATCAATACCGCCACTACTCCCCAATATCGCTTTGGTAAAACCCATCTTAGAAAAATAATCTTTGATGCTCATTACAATGGCATCGTGCACTTGTGCGATATTTAATTCTTCTTGTAATACAATATGATCTATCGCTTTATCTGCGATACTATCTGCTTTTGTAATAATGGATGCGCCAATTGTTCCATCATCTTTTAATTCAAAGCCTTGTAATGCTTCTTCAAATAACGGCAATTGTCCGCATAAATTTCCCTGCTTATCAAATACCAATGAAGCGCCGTCAAAAACAATTTCTGTCTGGCTGCCAACAGCATTGCAATAAAACATCGGTAGCTTGTATTTTTCTACATTCAATTTTACAACGGCAGTGCGTTCTTCCATATGCGTATAATCAAATGGCGAAGCAGATAAGTTGATCATCACATCAGGATGTTGACCGATCAATTTATCCATCGGGCAAATTCTGTACAAGGGGTTATTGCCTAATGTCCAGATATCTTCACAAATAGTAACGGCTAATTTCTTTCCTTTAAATTCAATTATATTCCATTCGTATGCCGGCTCAAAATATCGGTATTCATCAAATACATCGTAAGTAGGTAAGCATGTTTTATGTACTACTGCTTTGATCGTCTTCTCATGTAAAAAGTAAGCTGCGTTCATCAGGCGCTTACCATGATGATTGGTATTTTTATCGGGCGCCCCTACAAGAACCGCAATGGTATCCGCATGCTCTTTTATAGCATCGATAGCGCTGTAGCATTTATTGATAAAATCATCAAACTCTAAAAAATCTCTTGGCGGATAACCACAAACTGATAATTCGCTAAATACGATAAGGTCTGCACCCTGCTTTTTGGCGCTCTCAATAGCCGCAATGATCTTCTCAGTATTGCTTTGAAAGTTGCCAATGTGGTAGTTTTGTTGTGCCAGGAATATTACCATACTAAACACCCAAAAAGCGCTTTAACTTTATGATTGGGATTTTTTTTATTTATTTGCAAAGTTAAATCATTCAAAAGCATTTTTACCATGAGATTGACGATCGCTGCATTACTGATTAGTACCGTATTATTCTCGTGTAAAAACCACGATATCCCTGATGTTTCGAATATCAAAATAGATATGAAGACAGAGCGCTTTGATAAGGACCTGTTTTCCCTGGATTCAGTTGGTTTCCCTGCAGGATATCAAAACCTACGGGCCAAATATCCCGATTTTGCAGGCTTTTTTTCTACGCAGATCTTAGGGCTCGATCCTAAATGGCCTGTAGATACTACTACGCAATATATAGGTCAGTTTGCCCGCTCTTATAAAGCGGTGTATGATAGCGCCGAATTGATCTTTAGTGATTTTTCTCCGTACGAAAATGATATTAAGCAATCGGTTCAATTCTTAAAATATTATTTTCCTAATTACAAGGCACCAACAAAGATCATAACCTATATCGGGCCGCTGGATGGGTATGGAGATGTATTTTTTTCAAACGAAGCTTTTATAATAGGACTACAATTACATTTAGGAAAAGATTATTCGCAATATAAAACCACTTTTGTAAACGATACTTACCCCGCTTATATTTCACAACGTTTTGAACCGAGTTATATCCCCGTTAATTGCATGATCAATGTAATGAATGATATGTATCCCGAAAAAGAAGATGACAGGCCGATGATCCAGCAAATGGTCGATAAAGGAAAACGCCTGTATATTTTAAGCAAGCTATTGCCTTATACAGATGAATATAAATTGATCGGCTATACACAACAGCAATTAAAAGACTGTTACGATCATGAGGCTGTTGTATGGAACTTATTTGTACAAAATGGCACATTGCAGATCACCGATAAAAGTATCATTAAAACCTATATCGGCGAATCACCAAAAACAGAAGAGCTGGGTGAAGATGCACCGGGCAATATCGGCTCCTTTGTGGGCTGGGAGATCATAAAAAAATACATGAAGAACAACCCTACGAAAACCTTACCACAGCTAATGAGTACGGACGCTGAGAGTATCTTCGTTGAAACAAAATATAAACCGTAATGGTTAATTGTTAATGATAAATGATAAACGCCAAAAGCTATTTGCTATAGAGATAAAAAGAAAAAGCAGTTCGTTCTGAACTGCTTTTTCTTTTATGATTTAAATGATCTTCATCATTAACAACTTATCATTTATCATTATTAAGCTGCTTTAGCTTGAATAACTTCGGGAGAAGGCTTCTTGCCTAAATTTTTCATTACCTTATAATGTGAAGCTACGGCTTCAGACATTGTATCATAATAATTATACGGAAGGTTATACTCTTTGCATTTTGCCATTACTATTTTACTGATAGCAGGATAATGTACATGGCTTACACGTGGAAACAAATGGTGTTCAATCTGATAATTCAACCCTCCTACAAACCATGAAATAACTTTATTACCCATCGCAAAATTAGAGGTGGTTCTTAATTGATACTCTGCCCAGGCTGTTTCTAAATGTTTCGTTTCGTCTAAAGGAACACTTTCAAATTCCGTATTTTCTACAACATGTGCCAATTGAAATACCAATGATAATGTAATACCCATTACTGCATTCATTACAATGTAACCTACTGCCCAGGCGCCCCAGCCCCAAACAGATGCCGGTATAACAATGTAAATAGCCACGTACCATATTTTAGTTGCCCAAAAAATGATATGATTTTTAAGGCTCAGTTTCCAGGCATCAGTAGTATAAATTTTACGTCCGAAATACTTGGTAAAATCCATGATAAATATCCAGAAAATAGAAGAAAGGCAATAAGCAGGGAACATGTATAAATGCTGGATTTTATGTGCTGGAACCCATTTTTGCGATTCACAATGACGTATGATCGGGCTCTTGGCAATATCATCATCAATGCCATCAACATTGGTATACGTATGGTGTATGATATTGTGTTTTTGTTTCCAGAAATAAGAGCTGGCTCCTAATACATTGGCAGACATCCCTAAAAAATCATTAAACCGGGTATTAGGACTATAACTACCATGGTTAGCATCGTGCATTACAGCGAAACCGATGCAGGCAGATAAGTAACCAAATAAGGCACATAATAAAATAGCCGGAAATGTTGGTATTTTAAAAAATAATAAAGCGCAATAAATAGCCACTACGCCGCCCACTAGTGCTATTGTTTTTATAAACAAACGCCAGTCGCCCGTTTTCTTTACCTGTTTAGCTTCAAAATAGTCATCAACAGAAGCTTTTAAAGATTGGTAGAACTTATTATTACGGTTGTCAAATGTGATCTTTGCCATTGGAAATTATATATTAAGCAAGCATTAAATTTATTATAAAAGGAAGGGGAATTAATATTAAAAATTTGATTTTTGAGGTCACAAAGATACACCAAAAACCTCGAAAAGGTGCATTATTTGTGTTAATTCATCTTGAAGGGTACTGTCATGTCAAAAGAAGGTATAATGACGTGGAATTGGCTTTTGTTGTTCACATTCTCCATCAGGTAAGTGCCGTACATCTTACCCATTTCGGTCTTTAAATTACAACCGCTTATATATTGATAGCTTTCGCCGGCATTAATTTGTGGCTGAACACCTACAACCCCTTCTCCTTCAACTTCTTTTACAGCACCTGTGGCATCATATATATGCCAGTGCCTGCGCAATAATTTAACGGGGAAATTGTTATTGTTTTCGATAGTGATCCTATAGGCAAACATAAACTCGCTATTTACCGGATTACTGTAATCCGGCTGATAAAAAGTCTCAACACTAACATTTATACCTTCCGATATTTTGGATATCATATGTGCTGGTTTACTGTAAATTAACACAAAAAAGCCAGTTTTATTGTATTTTAGTATATAAACTTTAATTAATTGTTATGCCTTTATCCACACATAAATACCCGAACGGAGAAGTAACAGTAATTTGGCAACCAGATATTTGCATTCACTCGGGTGTCTGTGCCAGAGGACTGATCGAAGTGTTTGATCCACGCAGAACACCGTGGATAGATATGAGTTTATTAGATACAGAAACCATCAAAGCACAAATAAAAAAATGCCCAAGCGGGGCATTAAGTTATATCGAGCCATAAAAATATTGGGCCGGGCTTTTGTGCTGCTATGATGCTTCATCCCCCCCGAAAGCCTTCGGGGGCACATTTCAACTGAATATCTTTATTCGGCATTTCTTTGGAATTTATATTCCGGAATTTTAAATTTTCTTACTGTCTTTATAATTATTCTTCAACAGCCATTGCAATACTTTATCACGATTATCTCCCTGCACAATTATTTCTCCATCTTTTACAGAACCTCCTGTACCGCAAAAGGTTTTTAATTTTTTTCCCAGCTCTTCTCTGTCTGTTTCTTTACCGATAAATCCTTCAACCAATGTAACCGCTTTTCCTGCACGTTGTTTTTTATCCAATCTCACTTTTAATTTTTGCTGAGCAGGCAACAAGGTTTCATCGTTGTTATTTGTCTCTTCTTCCATTTTAAAATTAGGGTCAGTTGAGTAAACCAATCCTCCCAATGAATTTATTTTTTTCTTCTCCATATACATATTTTAAGCTACTACAATAGCACAGCTTTTAAACTTAGGTCAAGACTAACAGCATGATGAATGATCGCTCCGCTGCTAATATAATCAACACCCGTAGCCGCATACGATCTGATATTATTTAGATCGATCCCGCCACTGGCTTCAGTTTCATACTTTCCATCGATGAGCTTGATCGCTTCTATAATTTGTGCCGGTGTAAAATTATCCAGCATTATCCTGTCTATTTTTCCAATAGCTAACACTTTTTTTACATCCTCAATACTTCTTGTCTCCACTTCAATTTTTAATCCCGTACCCTTTTTTTGCGCATATGCAAAAGCCTTTTCAATCGCTTTTTCAATACCGCCACAATAATCAATATGGTTATCTTTCAACATGATCATATCATACAAACCAAAACGATGATTAACGCCGCCGCCAATTCGCACCGCTTCTTTTTCTAACAAACGAAAATTGGGTGTTGTTTTTCTTGTATCCAATAATTTAGTTGTAAACCCTTGCAGCTGTTCAACATATTTATGCGTTAGCGTTGCAATGCCGCTCATGCGTTGCATACAGTTCAGCACTAATCTTTCGCATTGTAAAATGGTGTGCACTTTAGCTTCAACTTCAAAAGCGATCTCTCCTGCTTTCATTGCATCGCCATCATTTTTATATTGTGTAAAAACAATATCAGGTTGCATATAACTGAATATTTTTTTCGCGACAGCTACGCCCGCTATAATTCCATCTTCTTTTATTTTTAAAATAGCTTTGCTTTTTGCATCGGCATCAATACTTGCCAGAGTGGAATGATCGCCATCGCCAATATCTTCTGACAGTGCATTTTTTATTAATTGTGTTAACTGCTCTTCGTAATTCATATCAACAAAGCTAAAAAAGAAAAGCCCGAAAATCCGGGCTTTGATCGATTAATTTATACCTAATTTACTGCGACTCAAATTTTAGTTCCTGCAGTACTTTATTGCTGCCTTTTTGTTTCATGAAAATAGTCGTTCTGTAAGTAGCGTTTTTAGTTTGCAGCGTACCAATACAATACTCCGACCCATCATCATTACTGCCTTGGTGAATAACCACAAAGCTTGTTACGGCATTGGTACTAAAAAAAGCCTTTAAAATTGCCTGTGCATCGGCTTTATCGTAACTATTGCTTTTATCCGGCATTGTCAGTTGTACCCTGTCATCGAAAGACCTTGCTATTTGTGCTGCATTCCCGCTTTTGATAGCATTTACAACATTATCCATCTCCGAAAGCGATGTGTAAGAAGATAGCAAGACTATACTGACTATTAAAAGGTATAAACGTGTCATAATTGTAGGTTTATTGCCTACACAATTTAGTCAAAACCTATACGCAAAAATGAAAAATAACTTTTCCTTAAAGATTTATGATAATAATCAATAAGCACTTTTTTAAAAGCCGTAAAAAAGTTAAATTTGCGCTATGAACGCAAAAAAAGTAATACTTGTTATCATGGACGGTTGGGGCCTTGGTAAAGTAAAAAGCAGCGATGCTATCCAAAATGCCAATGTACCTTTCGTAACTTCTTTGTATAAAA
>DATHHR010000099.1:0-4717 GCA_035317105.1 Ferruginibacter sp.
TGCTTGACAAAAAAGAATGGATAATTATCGAAGCCACGTGCTCAATAATTATCCATTATCAATTAAACAATTATCCATTAACCAGGCATCCTGGTAATATACTTTTCCATTTGCTTTATCTGATCAGCAATTTGCGGTGTGGTTGGTTTTAGCCCTTTTGCTTTTCTGAAATATTCTTTTGCGGCCCTGAACTCTCTTTTGTTGATCATGATAGAAGATAGCTGTAAATAAGCGGCGGCTTCATTTTCTTTATCGGGCAAACCTGCGCGGATAGCGCCACGAAGGTAGCTTTCACCTTGTTTTACATCGCCTTTTTGCATGGCTAGCATGCCTAATTGCAATTTATTGGCACCCTCTGCTTCCTTCATCGGGCTACCCAGATCAAGGCTTTTTTTCATTAGTCTTTCTGCTGCGTCATAATCCTGGTCTACCATTGCCAGGTTACCTTTTAATGTATAATACACTGAGCGAACGGGCGTTAGTAACAATCCCGGGAACCAGATAGAATCGATCACTTTTTTAGAGCCAACCATATCACCCGTTTCCATATACTCTTGTATCAGGCGCATTGGGCCAAAAATAAAATGACCCACGATCATTACCAGTGCGGCAATGTATAGTATTAAAGAAGGCCAGAAACCGGCTTCTACATTGGTAAATATTGCTAACGCAAGAAAAACGATACCCAGCCAAAGGCGGTATTTAATAAAGACATTCAACAGCTTCATAACTTGAAAATTGGATGGCAAAGATAGGCTTCGATTTTGGATTTCAAATTTTGGATTTGCAATTGATAGAAAACGTTATTTTTGCTGCCCCTGAACCATTTTGGTCCCGTAGTTCAATGGATAGAATAGGAGTTTCCTAAACTCTAGATCCAAGTTCGATTCTTGGCGGGACCACGATTTTCTTCGAAAGATGCCGTAAAATCGGCATCTTTTCTTTTTTTAAGCAATTGGTTGTCCTCATGGTTGTCTGTAAAATCTGATAGAAGTTTTTTAGCTCTTGCTAGTTTCATAAATTATATACTTTAAATTATTAAATAGATAGAAAAAGGCCGTTTTTATATTAACTTCAATTTCCAAAATCAGCGTCTGCGAAAACTGATCATGCCGGATGAATACCTAGCCAATGAAGCAATTTATTCCCATAAATAAATTAGAAGATCGAAATGACTTTGGTCTTGTAGTTGGCCATACATCAAAACCAGGTGCAAGGGAAGCACTTGAACGACTAAATATTCACCGCGATGATTGCTATAGTTTTTTATTGATAGAAACAGGAGAAGGTTCAATGACAGTCGATTTTATTGATATCGCATTGCCAGCATCACATATTTATTATTTAGTACCCGGACAAATACATTTTAATATAAAAACAAACCAGGGTGATGCCTGGTATATTTCTGTAGATACTGCTTTAATACCAAAAAATTTAAGGGATGTGTTTGAAAGAAACTTATTGTTACAACAACCTTATAAACTGGACAATGATTCTTTTTTACAGTTTCAAAAAAATGCACACTTACTAGATGAGTTATACGGTGGCGATAGAACAGCGCCTTTTTATAGTATGCGGATCCATTCTTTGCTTGGCTCTTTTTTAAGCATGTTTGCCGAAGCTTATATGAAGGCCGATACCACAGGCAAAAGATCTTCCCGCACTTATCAAATAACACAGGAATTTAAGACCTTACTGACTGAAAAAGTAAAACAAGAAAAAAGCCCGTCTTTTTACGCAAGTCAGCTTAATATATCTGAAACATATCTAAATGAAGCTGTAAAAGGTATTACAGGTTTTACAGTAACTCACTGGTTAATGAACGAAGTTATTTTTGAAGCCAAACGTTTATTGATCTATAGCCAGTTAAATGTAAAAGAAATCGCAGACCAGTTAGGGTATGATGATCATACTTATTTTTCAAGGCTTTTTAAAAAGCAAAGCAAGTACACGCCATCCGGCTTTCGTGAGATCTACCTGAAATAAAGCTCCCTTACCTCATTTTGTAGTTCGAAATATCCGATTTACCTGAAATAGTCCAATCATTACCGTGTTACCTCTATTTTCCGGGGTATGCCATGCCTATACTTTTGTGTTATCAAAAACATAACCAACTTAATCAAACTAAAACTACATTTTATGTTCACTATCAATCGTTTTTTTAAATCAGGGAAATTATTGCTGCCCATATTATTGGTATCGCTTTTTTCCTGCAGCAAAGCACACAATGATAATACGCTGCCCGCAGCCATTACCAGTTTTTCTTTTAACCAGTCGGCTAATACAATCCCTGTAACGTCAACAGCATCAATTAGTGGTACTAATATCTACATCTTTTTGCCGCCGAAAACCAACACAAATGCGCTAGTTGCTAATTTTACACTTTCAGATAGTAGCACAGTCAGCGTAAATGGCGTTGCACAACAAAGCGGTGTAACAGCTAACAACTTTACAAATCCCGTAACTTATACTGTTACTAACCAGGCCGGTTATACGCAATCGTACACCGTTACTTTAACTACCGATATTGCCAGTATTGACCAGAACGTAACTGCATTTATGACTCAATACGCAGTACCTGGTTTATCGCTCGCTATTACGCTGGATGATAAACTGGTATATGCAAAAGCATATGGGGTATCTGATGCTGCTAACAGTATTCCCGCTTCAACAACAGATCTGTATAGAACAGTAGCCCTTTCTCAACAGATCAGTTCTGTTGCTATTATGAAGTTGATGGACCTCGGTCAGATAAATATGACAGACAAAGTATTTGGTACCGGTGCAATATTGGGAAATACTTATGGCACATTACCTTACGGCCCCGGCATTACTGATATTACGGTCAGTGATCTGTTACATCATACCGCAGGTGGATGGGCTAATGATTCTACCGACCCTATGTTCACTAACCTTTCTATGTCTGCGGCTCAGCTGATCACCTGGACATTAGATAATCGTCCATTAACTTATACGCCAGGCTCACATTTTGTTTATTCAAATTTCGGGTATTGCATTTTAGGCCGGGTGATAGAAAAAATAACCGGACAAAGCTATGCAGACGCTGTTAAGTCTTTAGCATTACAACCTTGCGGAATTACAGATATGCAGATTGCAGGCAATACTTTAGCAGACAGAATTCCTCATGAAGTAATTTATTACGGACAAAACAATGCGGATCCATATGACTTTAATATTACCAGAATGGATTCGCATAGTGGATGGCTGGCAACAGCTACCGATATGGCCAGGTTTCTTGCGCATGTAGATGGATTATCATCGCTGACAATTATTTCGCCGAATGCGATCAACGTTATGACGACCCCTTCAACAGCTAATCCTCAATATGCCTGTGGTTGGTTTTTAGATATTCCTAACCAGGCATGGTATCATCCCGGCGGACTTCCAGGCAGTGGTGCCCAGGAAACGATCTCTACCAAATATGGTAATTTTAATTTTGTTGTATTGACAAATACACAAAATATCACTTCAACTTTTGGTCATGATATGGGGCAGATAGTCTATAATGCAATCTCTATACCACAGCCATGGCCCAATTACGACCTATTTTAAAATCGAGACTCACTAAAAAATTATTATTATTGTATCAAAATAAAACACCATGAAAAAAATACTGATCCTTGCTTTAGCTGTTGGTTGTTTTTTTGTCAGCTTTTCTCAAACCCAGGTTTTAAATAGCTGGAAAGATCCAAACACGAGTATTGCTAATCCAAGCGTACATAAAATTATTGTAGCAGCATTATTATACAATCAATCTGTTCGAAGAAATGTAGAAGATTATATGGTCACTTTATATCCTGGCGTAGCTACACAATCTTATTTGATCCTGGGAGGAGATTCTATTCTTTCCGATGAAAACGGAGAAAGCCGGCGGCTTAGAAGTTTAGGATATGACGGTGTTGTTATCATGAAACAGACTGATAAAAACAGTACACAGCAATATGTTCCGGGCGCGGGAGGTAACTATTATTATAGAACATGGGGCGGCTATTGGCACCATGGTTGGGGAAGAGTGTATTATGATCCGGGGCCTCCGGGCGCTGTTAGAACCCTTAATAATTGGTTTGTACAAGTGAATATTTATTCTCTTGTAAACAATGATAATAAGCTTGTATGGTCAGGCAATACTGAGACCACCAATCCTGGCGGACGTGTTCCTTTATTCACAGATGTATGTGATGCGGTAAGATCACAAATGGTATCAGACGGATTTTTACGATAATTAAAATAAGTGAAGATGAAAAAAGCATTAATAACCGGCGCAACCTCAGGCATCGGCGAAGCTTGTGCCCATCTTTTCGCAAAAGAAAAATATAACCTGATATTGACAGGGCGAAGGATGGACCGCTTAGAAAAATTAGCTGCCGATCTAAAAAATAAATATGCCATAGAAATTATGGTATTGAATTTTGATGTGCGCAACAAAGAAGAAGTAGTGCAACATTTGGAAAATCTGCCTGCTGATTGGAAACGAGTAGATGTTTTAATTAACAATGCAGGGTTAAGTCAGGGTTTAGATCCTATACAAAGTGGCAGTTATGATGATTGGGATACAATGATCGATACAAACGTAAAAGGCTTATTGTATGTAAGTAAAGTGGTTGCCAATTGGATGATCAATAATAAATCAGGACATATCATCAATATCGGATCTATTGCCGGTAAAGAAGTATACCCTAATGGCAATGTGTATTGT
>DATHHR010000100.1:0-3670 GCA_035317105.1 Ferruginibacter sp.
ATCAGGGCACTGTCAGATAAAAGCTTTATGTGATGAGAACAGGTAGGTTGTGACAGGCCGGTCAATCCTTGTACATCGCCGCAACAAACTTCTCCTTTTTTTGATATTTCTTCCAGGATAGATAAACGGCACGGGTCAGCAATGGCATTCATTGCTTTTTCAATAAAACGAGCGTCGTTCTTTAAAGTCGTCATGGCGATTAAATAGATTCATTGTAAAGAAATTGCATTTTAGGCATTTTGTCAAAATAATTCTACATAAATTGTCAAAAGATTCCTACAAATTGGTCACTTTACAAAATGATTAACGAAACAGTATATTATCGCTCCCCTATCGGTGTTCTTGAAATACGAAGTTCAGACAATGTTATTACACATATCTTATTCGCCAATTCATGGAAAGGCAGTGCTATTGATGAAGCCAATATCAGTTTCGAGATCACCACATCTCCCATTATTAAAATGTGTATCAACGAGTTAAGTGACTATTTTAAAGGAGAGAGAACAGTCTTTACTTTTCCTATAACGTTCACGGGCACGCCGTTTCAGGAGACTGTGTGGAAAGAGCTTCAAAATATTCCTTACGGAAGAACGATCAGCTATTTAGAATTAAGTAAACGCATCGGCAATACAAAAGCGATCCGTGCTGTAGGTACGGCCAATGGAAACAATGCTATCAGTATTGTTGTGCCCTGTCATAGAGTTATTGGAAGTAACGGAGACCTGATCGGTTATGGCGGCGATCTCTGGAGAAAAAAATGGTTACTCGATCACGAGAATAAATTTGCAAATGGCTTGCAGACCTTATTTTGAAACTAAAACCCCCAACCCCCTAAAGGGGACTTTGTTGAATTATTATTTGATGTTATTACATTAATTGGTAACTGTAAATTTTAATGCTGGTTGAAAAAGTATTTTACTTTTCAATCTCCCCTTCAGGGGGGCAGGGGGTTTTACAACGAAAATGATAATGGCAACAACTGGCTCGCTTTATCTATCAAATAAATTTCACCTTCCATTCCACTCAATAACAATCGAAAAGAACTATTTGTTCTTGTTTCGTATTCGGTGAATGCTTGTCTGCACATACCACAAGGCGATATCGGTTTATTGCTTTCGCCATTTAAATTATTGTAAGCAATAGCAATGGTATGAATACTTGCTGAAGGATGTTGTGCTGTTACGATCGATAACAAAACCCTTTCGGCACAAATACCTACGGGATACGATGCATTTTCCTGGTTAGCGCCCGCTACAATTTCTCCGGTAGATAATTGTGCTACAGCAGCTACATTAAAATTTGAGTAGGGCGCATAGGCATTCTTTGTAACTGCCCTGGCTTCTTTTACTAATGCCGCATCTGCTTTTGACAATTCATTTATTGAATCGTACACGGTAAAAGCAAAATGATAGTCTTTTGTGTTCATCGAAAAAAGTTAACCTAAAAAAAATCCTCCCGGCATTACACCGAGAGGACCACATCCATGTAGTAAATATAATAACTTTTGCTATAAATCCAAAACCTACTTTATCGTTGTAAAAACCCGGTTGGCACGCAGGCCGCCATCCCAGCTTAGCCATATCAGGGAAGCTTTCCCAACTATATGATCCTCTGGAACAAAGCCCCAATACCTGCTATCCAATGAGTTATGCCTGTTATCCCCCATCATCCAATAATAATCCATCTTAAAAGTATAGGTAGCAGCTTCTTTTCCATTGATCAATATCTTGCCATTCTGGTTTTCAACCGTATTGCCTTCGTAAGTAGCGATACAACGCTGATAGCGTATCATATTATCGGGCGTCAGGTCAATTGTTGCGCCTTTTTTAGGCACCCATAAAGGGCCAAAATTATCAGCAGACCAATGCGAGGTGGTATCGTAATAAGGAAATATCTCATTTTCCGGCGCTCTTATATAATCTTCCATTTTATATCCATCAGGTAAATGAAGATGCGCTTTTTCTTCATTTGTAATATTGACAAGGAAATTATTCGGGCCAACATTCGGCTGTATATCGCCTTGTTCTTCTCTTGTATTAATGCCATAAGATTGTAAGATGCTGCCAACAAATCTCATTTTTTTGTGATAGTATGCTTCATCTGTTTCATCTTCATCATGCGGCACATTGGTATTGATGCTAGCCGGCAAAGTGATGCTGTAAAATCTTTGTGATTGAGGAAACAATGTTTGTTGTTGACCATCTATAAATAAGATGCCGCTTTTAACCTGCAAGGTATCTCCGCCTACGGCAACGCATCTTTTAATAAAATTCTCTTGTTTATCTACCGGCCTTGTTGTGATCAGGTCGCCATAGTTTTGCCAAACTTTATCGCGTCCCATATCTCTTATAGCCTGGTAATATGTTACCCTTGATCCAAAATTTTCTTCATCATCTATCAACGTATCGTTCACCGGAAAATTAAACACGGTTACATCATCGCGTTGAACAGGAGATGCAAACCAGCGCGTATAAGGAATTTCTATTAATGTAGAATAAGACTTGATATTAAATATCGGCATGGTATGATGCACGAACGGCATAGCAATAGGCGTATTAGGAATACGCGGACCGTAAGTCATTTTACTCACGAATAAAAAATCATTCACCAGCAATGTTTTTTCCATTGATGGTGTAGGAATAGTATATGCTTCAAAAACAAATATTCTTATCAGGGTAGCGGCTACTACGGCAAATGATCCGGCATCTACCCACTCGCGAAGCGGTGTTTTTCTATAGTTCTCTACGACTGTGTCGCTAACATATTTTTCATTTGCTGAAAAACCCAGGTAAGGCAAATAGATAAATGGCAGAAAAACTGTTGCCGCATGTTGCAAAATACTAAAGCGGCCAAAATGCTCTACAAATTTGATGGTTATCCAAATTGTTATGAACTGTCCTGCTACAGGAATAAGCTGCAGAAAGAACCAGACCTTGTTCAATTTTATTTTTTCTACAATGCACCAGGTATTGTATAAAGGTATCAATGCCTTTATCGGGGCAATGCCGGCCTTTTTAAACATTCCGTACAAACCAATATGCCAGCCAAGGGTGCAGACAATGAAAATGATCCAACCTAAAGTCATGTGTAAATTTTTATCGTTCCAAAAGTAGGATAATAATTCTTTAATTGCCTACTGATGAACGGTTTGAATTGTTAAATTATTAATCATTACAGGGCTTGCCTGGTTTTTAGCTCCAGGTATTTATTGACCGTGTTGGCGGTCAGTTTTTCGGGGGAACTAAGAATTGATAATATCCCGTACTTGGATAATTCTTTTACGATCATCCTTTTTTCAAAAGCGAATTTTTCTGCTATCGTTTTTACATACACTTCTTCGAGGTCACTGGCATCGATAGCTGATAGCTGCGTTAACTCTGTATTTTCAAAAAATACTACCAGTAACAAATGATATTTTGCAATAGAACGTAAATACGGCAGCTGCCTTTTTAATCCTGATAAGGATTCGAAATTGGTAAATAGTATCAACAGGCTGCGTTGTTTTATACGGCTGCGGATCTGCGTGTACAACATTTCAAAATCACTTTCTAAAAAAGAAGTGGTTTGGTTATACAACAGCTGCAAAATATTTGCGCGTTGAATGGGTTTTCTATCCGGCGCCAGCACAGTGCCGATCTTGTTGGCAAAAGTTATCAAACCTATCTTATCC
>DATHHR010000101.1:0-10493 GCA_035317105.1 Ferruginibacter sp.
AGGATGAAGAACAACAACAAAAGAATAGTGAGTAAAGAAGAGCTACAAGACTGGATAAAAAATAACAAAACGGAATTATTAATAACGGCTGGCGCAGGAGATATTGATATGTTGGTACAGTCAATAAAAGAAATAATAAAAAAACAATAACCCAATTGGGACTACAGAACCGGAAAATAATAAAGTGGATGATCACTACACTATGGATTGCCATAGGTGCAGGCACTATTTTTTTATTGGGCGCTGCAGCGAAAAGAAAGGAAGAAAAAAAATGTATAGGCGTATATATAAGTATACATGGCGTAAGTAATAATTTTTTTGTAGATAAGAAAGATATTATGGATTCCATCATCGCAATAGTAGGTGGCGATCCAACAGGAGAAAAGCTTAGCTCTTTTGATCTGGAAAAAATAGAGAATGGTTTAACGGCAAATGTTTGGGTTAAATCGGCACAATTGTTCTTTGATAATAATGAGCAGCTTCAGGTAAATGTTTTGGAAAGAGAACCTGTTGCAAGAATTTTCACTACGGTAGGCACTACATTTTATATTGACAGCAGTATTGAAATGTTGCCACTGAGCGAAAAATTTTCTGCAAGGTTACCGGTGTTCACAGATTTTCCGCAGGAGAAAGCGGATACAGGCTTGTTGACAGATATCAAAAATATCAGTCTGGCTGTGCAGAAAGATTCTTTTTGTATGGCGATGATCGATCAGATCGATATCACGCCGCAAAAAACTTTTGAGATGGTTCCTAAAATTGGTAACCAGCTAATTGTTTTTGGTGATGGGTCTGATATCGATGAAAAGCTGAACAACCTGAAACTGTTTTACGAAAAGGTACTAACAAAAACGGGATGGAATTATTACAGCTCGATCGATCTTGAATATAAAGACCAGGTAGTAGCAAAAAGAAAAGGTGCGGAAGATAGGGCAACAGATTCTTTGAGAACGATCCAGTTGATGCAGGCGATAGCGGCAAATGCTAAAAAGCTATCAGAAGATTCTTCTCAAACGAGTGTTGAAGATAACAACAGTATAATTGATGCCAGTTCAATTCAACAATCGGCTGAAAGGGATGATGAAGGCGAAAGCACTGATACGGCAGTAACAGAACAAGTACAACCACAAAAAATTATTCCTGTGGTAAAGCCGGTAGAGGATAGATCAAAAGAAATAAAACCGATCATAAAACAACCGGTTGAAGTAAAGCATAAAGAGAATACAGTATCACCAAAGGCAAAGAAAACTGATACGCCAATAAAAAAACAACCGGTAACAAAACCTGTTGCGAAACCAACAGTAAAGAAACCAATTGTAAAAACAGAAACAACGAAACCTGTAAAACCAAAAACAGTTTCCATGTCACCGAAAGACAAACAGAATAATGATTATTAAAACACAATTCAACATATTAATTAATCACGAAACACAAACACAAAACATACAACTATGACTCACGAACAACCAATCATTGTCGGTCTGGACATTGGCACAACAAAAATTGCTGCCATCGCCGGACGTAAAAATGAGTACGGCAAGCTGGAAATACTAGGCTTTGGCCGTGCCAACAGTAATGGTGTACAACACGGCATGGTGTTGAACATCGATCAAACGATCAAAGCCATTCAAACTGCTTTGGAAAATTGTTATGCCTCAAATCCCAACCTCGTACTGAATGAAGTATACGTTGGTATTGCCGGCCATCATATTAAAAGCTTACAAACCCGTGGCGATATTGTAAGGCAAAATACTGATGAAGAAATTAAACAAGAAGAAATTGACCGCCTGGTAGCGGATCAATACAGAACATATATTCCTGCGGGAGATCAGATCATCGATGTAATTCCACAAGAGTTCACAGTAGATAATTTCCAGAACATCCCTAATCCAATTGGGTACAGCGGTGTTAAAGTAGGCGCGAATTTTCACATCATCACCGGTGATAAAAATGCGATCCGTAATATCACGCGTAGCGTAGATAAAGCTGGTCTGCAAACTAAGGATCTTGTATTACAACCTTTAGCTTCTGCTGCTGCTGTAATGTGCGATCAGGATCTGGAAGCTGGCGTGGCAATTGTAGATATTGGTGGTGGCACAACTGATATGGCTGTTTTTTATGAAGGCATTTTAAAACATACGGCAGTTATTCCTTTTGGTGGCGAAAATATTACCAATGATATCAAAACAGGTTTAGGTGTTTTAAAAACGCAGGCAGAGCAAATGAAAGTACAGTTTGGTAGCGCATTAAGCGATGAAGCAAAAGCTAATACTTTTATTACGATCCCAGGTTTACGCGGGATGGCGCCGAAAGAAATTTCTGTAAAGAATTTAGCCAATATCATCCAGGCAAGAATGAGTGAGATCATGGATTTTGTTTCTTATCATTTGAAACAAGTTGGTCTGGATACAAGAATGTTGAATGGTGGTATCATCTTAACAGGTGGCGGTTCTCAATTAAAACATCTAATTCAGTTAACAGAATATGTTACAGGGTTGAATGCGAGAATTGGCTATCCTAATGAACATTTAGCTGGCGGCCATATTGATGAATTAGCGAAACCAATGTACAGTACCTGTATCGGTTTGATCCTGAAAGGGTACAATGATTATGAAAACAACAACAAACAATTTGAAGAAACATTCAGAAAAGTTGCTGTGCCACAATCATTACAACAACAAAATGAACCGGCAGTAGAAACAATGGAACGTGAACCGAACGAATACGATAAAGCAAGACAACGTAAAACATTGAAAGGATTTATGGATTCATTTAAAATCGGTTTGATAGACTTGTTTAAAGAAGAAGAAGACGCACATCTTTAAACTATTTTAAATTTTGAATGTTAAATGTTGAATGAGATCAACATCATTTAAAATTTAAAATTCAACATTTAGAATAAAAGAAAGACTAACCCACAAATACTATATATATGATACATTTTGATTTGCCTAAAGAACAATCGTCCATCATCAAAGTTATTGGTGTTGGCGGCGGCGGAAGCAATGCTGTTAATCACATGTTTTCGCAAAATATCGAAGGCGTAAACTTTATCATTTGTAATACCGACGCCCAGGCTATCGCGCAAAGTAAAGTACCTAATAAGATACAGCTCGGTCCGCACTTAACACAAGGTTTAGGTGCCGGAGCTAACCCTGCTATCGGCCGCCAGGCAACAGAAGAAAGCCTGGAAGAAATAAAACGCATACTGGAAGTGAATACCAAAATGGCATTCATCACTGCAGGTATGGGTGGCGGTACCGGAACAGGCGGAGCGCCGATCTTAGCAAAGATTTGTAAAGATCTGGGTATCCTTACTGTTGGAATTGTTACCACGCCTTTTGCTTACGAGGGTAAGAAAAGAATTGCGCAGGCGGAAGAAGGTATCATGTTATTGAAGAGCCATGTAGATACTTTGTTAGTGATCAGCAATGATAAATTGCGCCACCAGTTCGGCAACTTAAAAATGAAAGAAGCATTTACCAAAGCAGATAATGTTTTGGCAACGGCAGCAAAATGTATCACCGATGTAATTAACAGCACAGGACAGATCAATGTCGATTTTGCGGATGTGTGTACCGTAATGAGCAACGGTGGTGTGGCTATTTTAGGTAGCGCGACTGCAGAAGGTGAGAACCGTGCGCAACAGGCAATTGAAAATGCATTGAACTCTCCTTTATTAAATGATAGCGATATCCGTGGCGCAAGATGGATATTAATTAATATCAATTCTGCCGAAGGCGAACACGAATTCACCATGGATGAAGTAGAAGTGATCCAGAATTATTTACTGGCTCAGGCCGGAGAAAATACGGATGTGATATTAGGTTTAGGATACGATAATACGTTGAATGCAGAAATAGGCATTACATTGATCGCAACAGGCTTTGAACATAAAGACCCGTTTGCAAAATCAGAAAATGTAAAGAAACCGGTGAAGGAAGAAAAGATCGTGATCACTTTAGAGATGCCGACAAAAGAGGATAAAAAAGCACAGCCTTTACAACAGTTAAGTTTATTGCCCGAAGAACAACCGGCAGAACAAATGGCTGAAGTGAAAGCAGAAAACGTTACGCCAGTTCAGGAACCGGTTGAAGCAAAAAAAGTAGATCCTTTAATGCCAACATTGGTAGAGCAAAAAGAAAAAGAAATAATACCTGCACCTGTGGTAGAGAAAAAAGAAGACAATGTGCCGATATTCTTCGAGATATCTTCTGCAGCAGACCAGCTACCTACTTTCGAATTTGAGATACCAACACTTCCAACACCGGAAGAAAAACCAAAACCTGTAGAAGCAAAAAAAGTAGTGGCGGAAGAAATAAAACCACAACAACCAACAGCAGGTTTTTTAATCAAGCCATCACAGATTTATGTAAAGGAAGAACAGCGTTCTGTAGTTAGCTTACCGGAAGAAGAACCGGCTACTAATATTTCAAAACCTGTCGTATTGCATTTACAGGAAGAAGAGCCTTTGTTGGAAATGACATTAGTTGTGAAAGAAGAACCTGTTGCAAAAGAAGTAGAAAAGGAACAGCCTAAAACAATTGCAATGCCGAATATAGACCAGGAGCAACCGGTAGCGGAAGCTGAATCGGAAGACCCGAGCCGCCGTTCGATGGATCGCATTACTAAGTTGCGTAACCTGTCATTCAATATCAATGCAGCAGATCCTAATAATGAATTTGAAACAGTGCCGGCCTACCTGCGCCGCAATGTTGAACAACATAACCAGATTGCCAATATCGAAAGCTTTTACAGTAATTACACCGTAAAATCTGACGAAAATAACCAGGCTGAGATCAGTACTATCAATAGTTTTTTAGACAGTAAAAAACCGGATTAGTAAAAGAGTGTTTGTGTTTGATCCCTAAAAGAAGACGTGATTAATTGTTGTATGTTTGGCCCCTTTCTGAAAAGAGAGGGGCTGTGTTTTTGTGGCCGGTATTTATATTTAAAGTTACATTTGCAACTGGCATATTTTTAGCAACACGAAATGTTCGGAACACAAAATAATATTATGGCAGCACCTTTCCATTCAAGAAAATACTTTTCAATACTTCTTATTAGCAGTGTGCTTTTCGCGCAGTCTGCATTTTCGCAAAAAATAAAAGTGGAGAAGGAGCTTCATAACAGGTTAGATTCTGTTCATATCGTTACCGAAAGCGACACATTGGTTCCATCGCTTGTAAATAAAGTAGCGGATTATACACTTACAATTCGCCGCAGTAATACGATCGTACAACATTCGTTAAATGTAAAACCTATTATTACGGCTTTGCCGGATCTGGAATCCCGATTGGATAAATTCAGGGCAAGGCTTGATACGAAAGGTTTTCAAATGAATTTTCGTGGTTTGAATAGCGCGTTGATCATCATAAAGGATGCAGAGAGTAATTTATTGAAATTTCAGTCAAACTTATTTACTTATAGCGATCAGCTTACAAAAAGCAATATCGATATCAAAAAGATATTGAAGGATCCGGCCTTTACTTTAAAGATCAACGATTCAGATCTTGTTGATCAGTTAAGCCTTGTTAATACAAAAGCACAGCACCTCGATTCAGTTGAAAGAACAGCGATCGCACGCGTAAATTTATTACGCAACCAGGTATCTGTAGATGTATTGCAGGCGGATGACCTTATTTCTGATCTGAATTACCGGGTGGCATCTACAAGAATATTAATGTGGTCGCAGGAAGAGCCGCCATTATTATATGCAAAGCCCGACGATTACAAAGAAAATTTGAGTGATGTCACTATTCAGGCATTGGATCGTTCTGTAAAGATCATCGGTATTTATTTAGCAGATAAATGGAATCTGGTTACCATCAGCTTTTTATTGTTTGTTCTAATTGCAGCATGGTGCATGACAAATATGTGGCGTATCAGGCATCTGGAAAATGCTGCTGCAACGTTAGAGCCGGTACATTTTTTAAAGCGTTCTGTTTTAGTCGGCTGCTTGCTGGCATTTTTTATTTATTCGCCATTCTTTTTTGGTAATCCGCCAATGTCTTATTTGCATGCGAACGAGACATTGCGGTTGGCAGCCTTGTGTTTTTTATTATTACCTTACTTATCTAAGCATTCAAAAGTGCTATGGGTAGGCATTTGCGGCTTATGGATCTATTATGCGCTGGATGATATTTTATTAGAATCTGCTTTTGGCGAACGTTGGGGGTTGTTTATAGCGGGCATTTTATTAATAGCTATCTGTATCAAAATAATCCAATACAAAAACGAACACTTTGTAAAGATCCCTGAATCGCCTGCAACAAAAGCATTGGTAATTTTTACAATGGCACAGGTAGTATTGTCGATCATTTTTAATTTGACCGGCCGCGTATCACTGGCAAAGATATTTGGCGTTAGTGCTATTCAATGTTTGGTGCTGGGCATTACATTAAAAGTATTTTGTGCCACCGTATTGGAAGCCGTGTACATACAATCAGAAGCCTACCATGATAGCCGCTTTTCAGATTTTATAAATTTCAAAGAACTACAATCACGTTTTCAAAAAATATTGTGGATAATAGCTTCCATTGTTTGGGCGGTGTCGTTGATCAGAGACATGACATTATATGACCTGTTCACTGCATTCTTAAGCGATTTTATTACAGCGCAAAGAAATATCGGCAGTATGTCATTTACTTTTGGAAGCATCGCCGTATTTTTTGCGATCCTTTGGTTTTCTTCTGTTATCTCCGGCTTTATTAATTTTTTCTTTGGCAATCAAAAAGTAACGGGCAAGCAAAGCAAAATAGGTTCTATGATGTTGCTGATACGTTTGGCTATCTGGACAGTCGGGTTTTTAATTGCGGTTGGTGCAGCAGGTATTCCTTTAGATAAATTATCTTTTGTACTGGGCGCATTAGGCGTGGGTATTGGTTTTGGGTTACAAAATATTGTCAACAATTTAGTGTCTGGTGTTATCCTTGCTTTTGAAAGGCCGATACAGGTTGGAGATCAGATAGAAGTCGGCGGAAGAGCAGGTACAGTGCAGGAAATAGGTGTTCGCGCCAGCAAAATAAAAAATGGTCAGGGTGCAGATATCATCATTCCCAATGGAGATCTTCTGTCGCAGCCATTGATCAACTGGACGATGCATGATCTTAGTAAACAAGTTGAATTTACGATCACGGTTCCTTTAGATGTGAATGTACAAAATGTAAAATCGATCATGAGTGATACGCTCAAAAAGAGCCCGAATATTTTACAAACACCTGCACCGGTTGTTATCCTGCAAACATTTGTAGATAACGGGATCGATGTGCGTGTTTTATTCTGGATTCCGGATCTCTCCAAATCTGGCTCAACAAGAAGTAATGTGATGGTAGAGATATTAGATGCATTGACTAAAGCCGGTATCGATTTAACATTGCCTACATCTGATACAGCGCCACCAAAACCAACTGGTGGCCGGTAATAGGAAATGTTAATTTAACCCGCGATAATTTATTTTGTATTTGCACCATTGTAAATTTGACAAATTACTCAAATGAACAAGCTCCCACAAATTACTATCGCCTTCTGGATAATGAAAATATGCGCCACCACTTTAGGTGAAACGGCCGGCGATCTTTTATCGATGACATTAAAAGTTGGGTATGAATGGAGCTCAATTATCCTGTTGAGTTTTTTCTTTGTCACATTACTGATACAGCTTTTTTCAAAAACATTTCATCCTGCAATTTATTGGCTGGTTATTTTAGCAACAAGTACTGCCGGAACAACAATGTCTGATTTTATGGATCGAACACTTGGACTTGGCTATGCAGCCGGTTCAATGATACTAGTGAGCATTTTAATTATCACGCTGATCACCTGGAGATTTACGGAAGGGTCGCTTTCTGTAACTAATATCAGATCGCTGCGTGGAGAGATGTTTTACTGGACAGCCATTTTATTTTCTAATACTTTGGGAACAGCCCTGGGCGATTTTTTAGCAGACAATTCAGGCTTAGGTTTTTCCGGAGGCGCTATATTGATCGGTAGCCTGTTATTATTGATTGTGCTGGCTCATTATTTTACTAAAATATCTACCGTTATTTTATTTTGGCTGGCTTTCGTTTTAACACGCCCGTTCGGTGCGACTTTTGGAGATCTGTTAACGAAACCTATTGCAAAAGGCGGCTTAAATTTTGGAACTATCGGTTCCTCTGCTATACTTTTTAGTGTGCTGGCTATTTTGGTTGGTATATCAATTATTAAGCTCCATTCGAATAAGAAAGAAATAGCAGTTTAAAGAAAAGATAGCTTCTACCATAAAAGAAAGCACACAAAATATTAGCAGCAATTATGCGTTTTTATTATAAAAATAAACACCATGAAACCCTTTATTATTCTGATCGCGTCCTTTGTCGTTAGCCTGCTTGCTACCAAATTATTTTTAGGAAATATTGACCTCTTTTTAGCAGGAAGAGTAGCTATGTCGATCATGTTATTGTTTACGGCCATTGGCCATTTTGCCTTTGTAAACGGGATGACAATGATGATCCCCGAAAGCATTCCTTTTAGAAGAGAGATCGTTTATTTTACCGGTGTAGATGAAATTGCAGCAGCCATTGGATTGATGATACCCGATCTGCAAATAGTAACGGGCTGGTTATTGATCGCCTTCTTCATTATTATTTTGCCGGCAAATATTAATGCCGCAAAAGAAAATATTGATTTTATAAAAGCAGATACAAATGGCAAGGGCCCCGATTATCTTTGGTTACGAATCCCTTTACAGTTATTCTTTATTGCCTGGGTATATTATTTTGCTATTTATAGTATTTGAGCCAATTGCAATGCAACCCTTTCTCCATCCATAGCAGCACTAACAATACCGCCAGCATAGCCTGCGCCTTCTCCGCAAGGATACAAGTTTTTTATTTGAGGATGCGCCAGTGTTTCAGCATCTCTCGGAATACGTACAGGCGATGAAGTGCGGCTTTCTGTTGCAATTACTACGGCATCATTGGTAAAATAACCTTTCATCTTTTTACCAAATTCTACAAAGCCTTTGGCCAATGCTTTATAAATAAAACCGGGCAATACATCTTTTAAATTCACAGATTTTAATCCCGGCAGATAAGAATTATCCGGTAAAGAAGAAGACAATTTTCCGTTAGAAAAATCGATCATCCTTTGCGCAGGCGCTACAAAATTTCCACCACCAGCAGTAAATACTTTTCGTTCGACATATTGCTGAAAATACATCATGCCCAACGGGCCGTCTAAAACAGCTTTGGGCTGACCAGTAATTGTTTCAAAATCTTTTATTGTTTTCAGGTCATCATAACCAACTTCTACCACCATGCCGCTATTGGCAAATGGATTATTTCTTTTAGATGGGCTCCAGCCGTTCACTACCAATTCTCCTGCAGCAGTTGCAGCAGGTGCTACAATACCACCGGGACACATACAAAAAGAAAACACGCCTTTATTATTTACCTGTTGCACCAGGCTGTAAGAAGCCGGCGGTAAATGTTCTTCTCTAACCGTACAATGATATTGTATATTATCTATTAACGCTTGCGGGTGTTCAACGCGTACACCTAATGCAAAAGGCTTTGCTTCTATCAATATATTTTTGCTGTACAATAATTCAAAAATATCCCTGGCAGAATGCCCCGTAGCTAATATGATAGCATCCACTTTAAAAGTATCGCCGTCAGCTGTTTTTACTGTGGTGATCTTTTCATTCTCAATAATAAAGTCAACCACTTTTTTTTCAAATAAAAATTGCCCGCCGCTGTCTTCTATTTGTTTGCGCATGGCAATGATAATATGCGGCAGCTTATTAGTGCCGATATGTGGATGAGCTTCATATAAGATCTTTTCTTCGGCGCCAAATTGCACAAACAGATTTAGTATGCGGTCTATATTACCTCTTTTATTGCTGCGCGTATATAATTTTCCATCGCTATAGGTACCCGCACCTCCTTCACCAAAACAATAATTACTATCGGGGTTTACAATGCCTTCTTTATTTAATACGGCCAGATCGCGCCTTCTCGCACGCACATCTTTGCCTCTTTCTAAAATGATTGGTTGGATCCCTTGTTCTATTAATTGCATCGCTGCAAATAATCCTGCAGGGCCGGCGCCAATGACGATCACTTTTTTTGTGGCCTTACTTACATCAGGAAAAACGATTTTTGCGCTATCGCGCGGAAGAAAAGGCTCATCTATAAAAGCATTGACAGTAAGGTTTACCCAAATAGTTTTGCTTCTTGCATCAATAGATCTTTTAAGGATATAAAAGCCGGTAACGGTAGCGCCCCGAACGCCAATAGTTTTAGCGATAAGGTTTTTTATGACTGTATCATTATCGGCTTCAGCAGCCAATAGCTTGAGGGAAATTTTTTGTTGCATATATAAACGTTAGGTATTGATCCTAAAAGTTCCGCTTGTTAAGTAGCTAAGATAAGCTTTAAAAAATCAGGCTTCAGAAGTCCCCTTCGGGGATTTAGGGGCTTTTAAAATGGCAGATCATCGATCGCATCGGG
>DATHHR010000102.1:0-16821 GCA_035317105.1 Ferruginibacter sp.
TTTTTCGACTACCGACGACCGACCACAGACCATTGCTGATAACTGATAGATTTAACTTCTTTCGGTTGTCGGTGGTCAGTGGTCGGTCGTCGTTTTTACCTAACTTTAGGAAACTGTCTGAACCACTGATTCATTTGATGAGATTGATTTAGTTGATTTAAAATCAAATGAATCATAGGAATCAACTTCAATCAATGGTTCAGACAAAATTCATCTATATGAAAAAAATATTCACCGATTCAGGAATAGAAATAAAACCGTTATATACTGAGCCTGTTCCATCAAACGAACTACCGGGTGAGTTCCCGTTTACAAGAGGTATACAGCCGGATATGTACCGCGGGAAATTATGGACGATGCGCCAGTATGCCGGTTTCAGCACAGCAGAAGAAAGCAATAAAAGGTACCACTACTTATTATCGCAAGGAGTAAACGGCTTAAGCGTTGCCTTCGATCTTCCTACACAAATTGGGTATGATAGTGATCATCCCTTATCGGAAGGCGAAGTAGGAAAAGTAGGTGTAGCGATAGACTCCTTAGAAGATATGGAAAGATTATTCGATGGCATTACATTGGAAAATATTTCCATTTCCATGACGATCAATGCAACAGGTTTTATTCTGTTAGCCTTGTATGTAGCATTAGCCAAAAAACAAGGCGCCGATCTTTCAAAAATTACAGGCACCATACAAAATGATATTCTAAAAGAATATGAAGCGAGAGGGACCTATATCTATCCACCAAAAGCGTCCATGCGCATCATCACCGATATTTTTGAATGGTGTGCAAAAGAATTACCCAAATGGAATACGATCTCCATCTCCGGTTATCATATCCGCGAAGCGGGAAGTACTGCAGTACAAGAGATCGCATTTACACTAAGCAATGGAAAAGCATACGTTAAAGCTGCATTGGATAAGGGTTTAGACATTGATACATTTGGCAAGCGCCTCTCCTTTTTCTTCAATGCACAAAATAATTTATTTGAAGAGATCGCTAAATTCAGGGCCGCCAGAAGAATGTGGGCCAAGATCATGAAAGACCTGGGCGCTACCGATCCTAAAGCAATGATGCTCCGCTTTCATACACAAACGGGCGGAGTTACCTTAACGGCACAACAACCATTAAATAATATAGCAAGGGTTACCATTCAAACTTTAGCAGCAGTTTTGGGCGGCACACAAAGTTTACACACAGATGGGTACGATGAAGCCTTGAGCTTACCTAGCGAAGAAGCCGCCACCACAGCTTTACGTATTCAGCAAATAGTAGCTTTTGAAAGTGGCGCACCCGATACCGTGGATCCATTGGCAGGCAGCTATTTTGTAGAAACATTAACGAACGAGGTGGAAGCGGCTGCGTGGAAAATAATAGAAAAAGTAGATGCTATGGGTGGCAGCGTAAGCGCTATTGAGCAAGGCTTTATTCAAAATGAAATTAGCAAGAGTGCCTATATACACCAGCAGGAAGTAGAAAAGGCCGAAAAGGTAATTGTAGGGGTAAACAAATTTTACGTCGATGAAAAAAATACGATCCCAGGTTTTAAGATCGATGACAGTATCCGTCAAACCCAGACCGATAAGCTAACTGCATTGAAAACCAGCCGCGATAATGGCAAAGTAATGAAATGCCTGCAACAGCTAAGTAATGCTACGATCAATAATATCAACCTGATGCCGTTTGTGATCGAGGCGGTTGAAAACCACTGTACGCTTGGCGAAATTTCCGATGAATTAAGAAAAGTATTCGGAGAATATAAATAAGTACGATGTTGGATGTACGACGTACGATGTTTGGCAGTCTTAAACCACCTATCATTTATCCATTAGCAATTAGCCATTATTTAATTATCTTTAAGATGGCTGTAATGCCATTTTCTTTACTTTTTGTTTTTGACTTTTAACTTTTTACTTTTCAAATGTATGCTACTTAAAAAATCAGTCTTACTAATAATAGCTTCTTTATTAACCACCTTCACATTTGCACAAAACAAAATGACACCAGAATTACTTTGGCAGCTCGGCAGAGTTACGGGCTTAGGCATATCAAAAGATGGCCAGCATATTTTATATAATGTTAGTACGCCGGATATTGCTGAAAACAAGATGAACACAAAAGGCTATTCAATTCCTTTAACCGGTGGCGATGCTGTTGCGGTAGATAAACCTGAGGATCAGTTAAAGAATAACAAACTATCTCCTGATGGAAAATATATTTTACTGACGGAAGATGTAAAAGTAAAAAAAGTTTCGGGTGAAGATTATTATCCAGAGTTAACAAAATCCAATGTGTATATTATTGATAGCCTATACTATCGCCATTGGGATAAATGGCTGGATGGAAAATTCAGTCACCTTAAATTGGCGCCATATACAGATGGGAAGTCAGGAGACACAACAGATATAATGCCTGACGAGCCTTATAACGTAGAAGATTTTATGTGGAGCAATGATGGCAAGCAGATCATTTATGCCTGCAAGAAAAAATACGGCACCGCCAACACTATCAGTACCAACACGGATATTTATTCATATGATCTTGCCACCGGCAAAACAACTAACCTTACTGAAGGAATGATGGGATACGATATAGCGCCATCGCTGAATAAAAAAGGCCAGCTTGCATGGATGAGTATGAAAAGAGACGGATATGAATCTGATAAAAATGATATCGTTGTAATGGATGGTACTGTTAAAATGAACCTTACTGCATCGAGAGATGATATCCATGTAGATAATTATAAATGGAGTGAAGATGGAAAGAAAATTTATTTTACTGCCGATGTAAATGGCACATCGCAATTATTTGAAGTTATATATCCGGGTGAAACAAAAATGCTTCCGAAAATAAAACAAATTACTAAAGGCGATTTTGATGTAGCTGATATTATTGGCCAAAGCGGCAATACCTTGATCGTTGGCAGAGAAGACATGAATCATGCAAAAGAATTATTCAGCGTTAATGTAACTGATGGCGATATGCAGCAGCTAACGCATGTGAATACGGCTACCTATGCAACCATCGGCTCCTGCAAAACAGTAAGGCGTTTTGTAAAAACTACCGATGGAAAAGACATGTTGGTTTGGGTTATTTACCCACCCAATTTCGATTCAACAAAAAAATACCCAACGCTTTTATTTTGCCAGGGTGGTCCGCAAGTAGGCTTAACACAATTTTATTCTTACCGCTGGAATTTTCAATTGATGGCATCACAGGGATATATAGTTATTGCGCCGAATCGCAGGGGAATGCCGGGACATGGAACACAATGGAACGAAGCCGTAAGCAAGGATTGGGGCGGACAGGTAATACAAGATTATTTAAGTGCGACTGATGAAATAAGTAAAAAACCATACATTGATAAAAGCCGTTTAGGTTGTGTAGGCGCAAGTTTTGGCGGTTTTTCTGTTTTTTATTTAGCGGGTATTCACAATAACCGTTTTAAAACTTTTATCGCCCACGATGGCGTTTTTGATTTTAGAAGTATGTATGGCACCACTGATGAGATGTTTTTTGAGAACTGGGAAAAAGGTGGCGCTTATTGGGATAAAGACAATGCTGTTGCGCAACGATCTTTTAGTCAATCGCCAAGTAATATGGTGGAAAAATGGAACACGCCTATCCTGATCTTCCAGGGTGGCAGAGATTATCGCGTGCCTATTGGACAGGGCCAGCAAGCATTTCAGGCTGCACAGCTAAGAGGTATCAAAAGCAGGTTCATTTATTTTCCGGATGAAAATCACTGGGTATTAAGTCCGCAAAATGCTTTGGTATGGCAACACGAATTTTACAAATGGTTGGATGAAACATTATAATAACAATGTTGTCTTCCGATGAAAATTACTTCATGAAAAAACAATTTATTATATTGCTGTTGCTTGCCTGCTTTATGAGCAGCTATAGTTATGCGCAACGCAAAATAGAAAAACCCGATTTCAAAAAAATTGAGAAAAAAGTAAATAAAAAGAAGTCCGATAAATATTATCCGATTCTTTTTAGCAGGTATCAAAATAATGATACTACATTAACTGATGAAGAATATAATTTATTATTCTACGGCGCTCCTTCACAGCAGGGATACAATCCTTATGGAGGATCTACTTATTCCGATTCAACAGGAAAATTAATTAACAAACCATTACTTACTTTAGCCGATTACGATAGCGCGATCTATTATGAAAATATAGCTTTAGTAATAAACCCTTTTAGCCTGCGCGACTTAAACATTTTAGCTTATGCTTATAGTAAAAACGGCAATGATAGCATGGCACAGCTGATCAATTTCAAAAAAGAGAAGATCATTAAAACCATACTAACAACGGGAGATGGCAAAACACAGGAAAGGGGATTTGTTGTAATAACGGTAACGCAGGAATATGACCTGCTACAAATTTTAGGCTTTGATTTTTCAGGCGAACAAACCTTAACACCAACAGGCTGCGATTATTTGGGCGTTAAAGAAAATAAATTCGGTCTTAAGGGTTTGTTCTTTGACGTAAATAAAATATTGGAAGTAGAAAAGTCTATGTCGAGATAATTATTAAAATCCATGATAAATAAAAGCCCCGCTTTATAAAGGCGGGGCTTTTATTTAAAAATATTTATTAGTAACGGTTTCTGTCACGGTTATTATTAAAACCTCCGCCGCCGCTATTATTTCCACCGCGGAAACCACCTTGCCCTCCGCCCGGTTTGGTACGTTCTTCGGCTTCCTTAACAACCATTGGTTTTTTGCCCAATGAAATATCGTTTAAATTTTCGATCGCATCTTTAGCTTCTACACTATTAGGCATATCAACAAAAGCAAAGCCTTTGCTTTTGCCTGTCTCTTTATCAATTGCAACTTTTGCAGAGCTTACCACGCCAAATTTTTCAAATATCTCTTCTAATTCAGCGTCGTCCAAATCATAGGGTAACCCTGCTACAAAAATTATCATACTGTCTATTTTATGTAAAAGTAAGCAACTTCCGGTGTATTCTTTATACTCAACCCCAATATTTAAAGATGATATTTTAGGCAATTCTTTTGGGCTAAGTGGCCAGATTTTTGATTAAACTATAGGTGATACCACTTGTCAAACTTTTAGTTAAAAATAATAATTAATAGAAAGGAATTATTAGCTTTAGCATCAATACAGGCATTATTTCTTTAAACCAATCAAAAGGCTATGAAAAAGAATCTATCGTACATCAAAAAAGCAAGCTTAATAATTTCGGCTTGTTTATTATTAATATGCGCAGGCAATAACACTGCCTTTGCGCAAAGAGGAGGGTCTCATGGCGGCGGCCATGGCGGAGGAGGAGGATCTCACGGCGGCGGCGGAGGGTATCATGGCGGCGGTGGAAGGCCGTCAGGAGGAGGTGGCGCCAGACCCGGTACAGGGTATAGACCAAGTCCGGGCGCAAGACCTGGCGGCGGGTATAGGCCCGCGCCAAGACCAGTAGTTAGACCTGGTGGTGGTTATCACAGACCTCCCAGCGGTTACAGGCCAATAAACAGACCGGGTGGGTCATTTGCACACAGACCCTGGGGTGGTTATCATCGTCCTGCTTATGGTCGTCCTCCTTATGTTTGGGGTGGCAGGCGTTATTATGCTTACAATCCTTATTTCTATCATCCGTACAGGCCATATTTTTATGGGTCGTTCTATCATCCTTTCGGATTTTTTGTTGGTTCATTAGCTGCAACTGCGGCAATTATCAGCTGGGATAACCAACAATATTATTACGATCAGGGCGTGTACTACCAACCAAAAGATAATGGTTATGTGGCAGTAGCCCCAACTACGGGAATGCATGTTAGTACATTACCAACAGGTTATGCTACAGTAACTCTTGGAGAAAGTACTTTCTATTATTTCGCAGGTATTTTCTACATAGATAACGGTACCGATTTTGAAGTTGTAGATGCTCCTGCAGGTGCAGTTGTATATGACCTGCCAGATGGTTGTAGTACAGTTAATGCAGGTGATATTAGTTACTATCAATTCAATAATACGTTGTTCCAGCCAATACAGGTAAATGGCGTTAATGCTTATGAAGTGGTACAAGCAGATTCAGCAAATGATCCTGCACCGCAGCAATAATATTTATTATAGAAAAAGTAAAAACAGCCTTCTTTTGGAGGCTGTTTTTTTATGTATGGATCAATTCAAAAGATAGTTGCACTAATATCTTTACATTTGTCCAACTATTGAATAATGATAAAAGAGGCCATAATATTAGCGGGTGGATTGGGCACAAGGTTACGGTCTGTTGTAGCCGAATTACCAAAATGCATGGCCAATGTTGCAGGAAAACCTTTCCTGTACTATGTTATAAAGCAGCTTCAAAAACAAGGTATCGAAAAATTTATTTTTTCATTGGGCTATAAACACGAAGTGATAGAAGCATATATCGCTGCCGAATTTGCAACACTCAACGCTACATTTGTAATTGAACAAGAGCCATTGGGCACCGGTGGTGCGATCAAACTGGCTTGTACAAAAGCCACTGAAAAAAATGTGTTGGTATTGAATGGCGATACAATGTTTTCGATCGATATACAAAAACTGGCCGCCGCACATATTTCATTTGGAGCTGATTGTACACTCAGCCTAAAACCAATGCAACATTTTGACAGATACGGTGTAGTAGAATTAAATGCTGATGATACGATCGCTTCTTTTAAAGAAAAACAATTCTACGAAAAAGGACTAATCAATGGAGGTATATACGCTTTGCAAACACAACAATTTTTACAGGAAGCATTCCCCGAAAAATTTTCTTTTGAAAAAGATTATTTAGAAAAATATCTCCGCCAACGCAAAATGTATGGCAATGTACAGGATGCTTATTTTATCGATATCGGTATTCCGGAAGATTACCAAAGAGCTCAAATCGAATTTTCTTACAATAACATAATAACATGAAACAACTGTTTTTTTTATTTATTACCTTATCCATTTTCTCATTTAAATCCTTTGCACAAAAAGATATTAGCCAACAAAAAATTGATTCGGTATATAAATCATTCCCTAAGGTAGACAGCCAATATGAATTCTCTGAAATAGTAGTATTAGATTCATCTTTTACAAAAGAGGTATTGTATACCAATGCCGAATTGTTTTTTACTGATGAATTCAAAAGCGCTATCAATATCATTCAATACGACAATAAAGAACAAGGGAAAATTATAGGAAAGGGAAATTTGCTTGTGCAGGAAACATCAGCCTTTGTTGCTACCTTTAATAACAACGATTTTTATGTTAATTTCTCCTTAGAAATATTTTGCAAAGATGGCAAATACAAATACAGGATCTATGATATTACGATCGACCACACTAAATTTGGCGGACAAGATAAAAGAAACACTATAGATGAAATTTATAGCGGTACGCTCAATGGCTCAACAAAAAAACTTGACAAAAAAGCGATCATAGGAATAGCTGACAGCATACATAAAACAATTTCATACCTAAAATTAAGTATGGCCCGAAAACAATCAAAAGACGATTTTTAGTACCGTACTATACTTTAACCATTATAAAATGCTTGATTTAAAAGAAATAGATAAAACCTGGACATTATTTTTAGACCGTGATGGCGTAATAAACCATGAAAAATACCAGGATTACGTTCATACCTGGGATGAATTTATTTTTTATGATGGTGTGAAAGAAGCTATTAAAATATTTTCAGCCAGGTTTAAATATATCATCATCATCACCAATCAAAAAGGTGTTGGAAAAGGGTTGACAAAGCTGGAGAATCTGCACATCATTCATAATAACATGCGCAGTGAAATAGAAGCTGCCGGCGGAAAGATCGATAAAATATATTTTTGTCCTGACCTGGAGCAGACAAGTCCCAACCGTAAACCTAATCCGGGCATGGGTTTGCAAGCAGTAAAAGATTTTACTGATATCGATCTTTCAAAAGCCATTATGGTGGGTAATACGATCAGTGATATGGAGTTTGGCCGCAACCTTGGTGTTAATACTATATTTCTTCCTACTACAAGGCCGGAAGTCAGTCTTACAGATGACCGTATCGATGCCAGCTATAATTCATTACTTGATTTTGCTCAGGCATTATAATCATTCGTTAAAATTCGCCTCTTACCACAATTATCTATTTACATATTAAAGTATTAGCTAAATTTAGTGTATGAAGAAACTGCTTTTACTAACACTGTTCTCAAGCGCCTGTTCAATAGGTTTTACACAGGCCATCTCTAAAGCTGACCTTCGTCTTTTACAAAAAAAAGAAGACTCCTTACAAATATATTCGGTGAAATTATTGCAGGGCATTAACGATATTGATCGCTTTAAAGCGGATAGCATATTTACAAGAGTATTGGTAAGGGCATTAAAAACAACCAACTCTTTTTACTACCCTTTTGATTCCGTAGAGAGTGTTTCGAAGTTATATGCACCCGATAGCAGCTTCAGAATATATACCTGGCAGATGGTTGTTAATGATAATATGGTTCGTCAGCATGGTGCGATACAGATGAAGACCGCAGATGGATCTTTGAAGCTTTTTCCGTTGATAGATAAGTCTGATATCATGCAAAATGAAAACGATAGTGTTGGTGATAATAAAGGATGGGTTGGCGCTGTATATTATAAAATAGTTGAAAAAGAAAAAGACGGGCAAAATATTTACACCCTGCTTGGTTACGATGAAAATAATATCAGAAGTACAAAAAAGGTAATTGAAATATTACAATTTGTATATGGCCAACCTGTATTTGGCGACCCGATCTTTAGTTTTGAAAAAGATTCCGTTAGCAGGGGCCCTGTTAGCCGGTATATAATGGAATTTAAGAAAGATGCGGGCGCAAGACTTACTTATGACGATGATATGGACATGATCATTTTTGAACACCTTATCTCTGAAACAAATGAACCTAAGAAAAAATGGACATTGATCGGCGATGGAGATTACGAAGGATTCAAATGGTCTAAAGGAAAATGGGTACACGTAGATAAAGTATTTACCCAGGTAACGCCCGATGGCCATGCGCCGGTACCTAAACCCGTAACAGGATCAGGTAACTTGTTGGATGACAAGCAACCCTTACCAAAGCAATAAGCTCATACGTTAAAAGTCAAAAGTTAAAACCAAAAAGTAAAGTGCAGCTTTATAACTTATAGGTTTTGCCTTTTCACTTTTGCCTTTAATTATATTCTATTTGCAAATGATCGTACAAAATCTGTAACCACTATATCAAACTCCTGCCCTTCGTTAAATAAAAACGAATGTTGCACAGCAATAACGTAGATCGGAAAATTTTCTAATTCTGTTTTGAATTTCTGAAGCCGTACAGCGTCTTTTTCCGTTGTTAAAATTATCTTGTTGGCTGCGGTTATTCTTTTGAAATGCTCTTGTATGTCTTCGAGGTCGTCGATCGTGAAAATATGATGGTCTGCATACCGCAACATATCGTATGTGCTTACGGATCTTGTCAATAATTCCTTTAATGGCTGGGGATTAGCAATACCTGTAATTAATAATACACTGGTATCAGTAGTAATGCTTTTTTCTTGTTTAGAAAAAAGATGATATGGCTTTGTATAAACAGTGGTAGTAAAAAAAACTTTATGCGCTTCGTTTCTTTTGACTTCATTAGCGAGCTGATTTTTTTCTTCCGGAGAAATATTGTCGGGACATTTGGTAATAACAATTACCTGCGCTCTTTTAATGCTTCTTTTTACATCCCGCAGATCTCCTGCCGGCAACATAAAATCTCTTGTGTACAAATTATTATATTCAGTTAATACAATATTCAATCCTGCAGCAACAGGCCTGTGTTGAAAAGCATCATCTAAAATAATGACCTGTGTATTTTGTTCCTCGTGTAATAACTGTGGAATGGCTACCAATCTTTCTTCGCCAACGGCAACGGTAACTTCGGGAAATTTTTGGTGGAATTGCATCGGCTCGTCTCCTATTTCTAAAGCCGTGGTGTTTTCATCTGCAATGGCAAAGCCTTTTGTCTTTCTTTTGTAACCGCGACTTAATGTTGCAGTAGCGTAATTACTTTTCAATAAACGAATAAGGTATTCTACCATCGGAGTTTTTCCTGTACCGCCAACGGCAAGGTTACCTACACAAATAATGGGGAAGTTAAATGAGCTTGAGCGGAGGATATTTTTATCAAACATCCAGTTCCTTATCCATACCACACCTCCGTAGATCAAAGAAAAAGGAAGTAAAAAATAGCGAAAGCTTTTTAGCATCAGCAAAAGTAATTATCAATTGGTGAAATCGTATATTTTATCCGGCGTTATACAGTGGTCTAATTTAATATCATTGACATCGATATCTGTTATCTCATCAACCGGTTCAAAATAGCTGAAACCGATCTTTAGGGTATGCTCGGTACAGGTAGCCAGAAATTTATCATAAAAACCTTTACCATAGCCTACTCTATAGCCATTGGCATCAAAAGCCAATAAAGGCACTAATACAATATCAATAATCCCTGTTGGAACCTCGTCTGCTACTATCGGCTCTAATATGCCATATTCATTTTCAATAAATTCTGTATCATCATCAACCAAAATAGCTGTCATAGTACAACTTGCAAAATCTGTGACAGGATAAGCGATCTTTATACCCGGGTTTCCAAACTCTATGAAATCGGTGATAGTGTGTGTATTGATCTCATTCATCGCGGCAATGGGCCAATAACTCAGCAGCACTTGCAAATAGGGCAATGGCAGTCGTTGAAATTGTATCAATAGCAGGTCATCCAGCTTTTCTTTTTCTGAAGGAGAAAGCTGCTGCCGTTTATCTTTATATATTTTTCTTATCTCCTTTTTAAACATGGCTTATGTAAATGGATAATTGGTTAATGGATAATTGATAATTTTTTTGAAATGAATTGACTAAAATTAAACTCATTGCTTCGGCTAATTATCCATTAACCAATTATCCATTATTCATTATTTATAAAGATAGAAAAGATTGTGGTACCGTAGTTGCGTTCTGTTTTGTACTGTGGAAATTTTTTATAATCGTTACGCGGTGTATGTTCGAGTATGAACCAGCCTTTGGGCTTTAATAAATTTTTCTCAAAGATCAGTTTTGGCAGCTCATCTATAGTACCTAAAGCATAGGGCGGGCCGGCAAAAATAAAATCGTATTGTTCCTTACAGGTTTCGATATATTTAAAAACATCGGACTTTATTAATTTGAAATTTTCGAGGTTTAATTCTGCAGCTGTCTTTTTAATAAAATCATACATCTGGTTATCTTTCTCAATGATCGTCAGGTCTGCTGCTCCCCTGCTGGCTAATTCGTAGCTGATGCAGCCTGTTCCTCCAAAAAGATCGAGTGTTTTTAAAGTATCTATTTCGAGGTTGTTTTGTAAAACATTAAAGAGGCCCTCTTTGGCAATATCAGTTGTGGGCCTTGTGTAGGGCATGTTAGCGGGTGGACTTATTCTTCTACCCCCATGTATACCGCTTATTATACGCATGAAGCTGTTGCAAATAGATGACTGAAAAGATGTGCAGGATATTGTTTTATTTCATCTGCATATTGATATGCAGCAGGTAATGTTGCATATTCGATCTGTAAAAAATACGCATCGATCTCTTTGAAAAGATCTGACCCTTTTGTTATTCTTCCATTCAAATGCAAGGTTGTATCGTTGATGTTCAGGTCGAAATTTTCGCAAAAGCCTAATAGATAATAAGTAACGTCTTCGGGGGCCCTGTATTTAAAGTTTTGAATGATCTGTATTTTACCGTCTTTCAATAACATGGCTGTTACATCATACTCGCCAAAAATAGCGTACAGATGATTGCCGCCCGTTTTGATAAGATCGGGTAATATAGAATATTGATGTGTAAAGCTTGCTGTAGGAAATTTTGTACTAACGATAGAGTTAACCAATCTTGGCACTTCATAAATATTGCAAAAATTATGTTGAAACTTCAAGTCGCTTTTTAAAATATTATCCTGACTATCGCCGTATACCAATTCAAACATGGCTTTATTGGCAGGATTATTATGAAACTCGTAAGGAATTAAAAGAGCGCTGGCAAAAGCAAATACCACATCTACTTTTTTAAATTCATTTTGCAATAAAGGATCTGTAGTAAATATTTCTTTGAGAGAAGAAACCAGCGTGAGCTCATTTATCCCTGCAGGAAAATCATAACTGACCAGCGAGCTTATTTTATTTGCCTCATCGATGGTTACAAAAGAAATAGCAGCAAAACTTAATTGCACAAACAATGAATTATTGTATGTACTGCTACCTGCTAATTGAATATTGAACTTTGGATCCACTCTGTATGATTTCGATGGCAAAATAAACTATTTTACCCGACTTTATAGTGACATATGGATAATAATTTAAATGGAACTAAAACCTATAGCCGACTTTCATATTAAATTGTATTAAAGGAGTGCCCGCATTATTGGACCCTTCCGGCTCAATACCTCCCCCATCGTTCGTATTATAATCATTGCTATAAACGGTAAATCCTAAACCCAGCTCCGCGCCCAGGTAAAGATGTTTTGTAGGCATAATATTGATGCCATTATTGATCATCAATCCTGTTGTGAAAACATTTTTATCTTTTACACTTTCATAGGTAAGCGTACCGCTTGTTGAATCATATGTAGAAGAATTATCAATAGCGTATTTTCTACCGAAACCCAAAACTACCGAAGGGCCGATACTATAGCTAAAGACCCTATTACTGCCCTTTGGATAAAATTTAACCCCCGGATACATATACAGAAAGGCATGTGTATGTGCATTACTATAAGGATAAACATTATTCTGGTAGTAAAGTGAGTAGAGTGATAAGTTTACCGGTATATACAGGCTGATATTTTGCTTTTTTGTTAGCATGTATTCAAATTGCAATCCCATGCCGGGATAAACACCAGGCCCCTCGCCGTTACTGCTGCTTGCATCGGTTGGTTGAAGGAATGCAAAAGAAAGTATTGTTCTGCCATAAGTATAACCGGGATTTGCCCAACGTAATGAATGATGATGGCCACGAGCTACAATGGGATAAGTGCCATTATCCATCATCATTTTTTCGCCATCCTGGTATGTTATACTTTCTACATCCTGGCGGTACACAATGATCTCCGGGCCTGTTGGATCAGTAGCCCTACGATAAGTGATGTCAGTAGGTGTTACCTTTTCTATTTTAGCTTTGATTTGGGAACTATCTTTCATTTTTATTATATCCTGCGCAGCAGCATTGAAAGATGTTGTCAATAACACAGAAATAAAGAACAGCTGAGTGAGTTTCATAGATTGTTTTTTTCTATGTACTACTCAACGAAGCAAAAAGGTTGGGGAAATAAAAATTATAACAAAACGCGTAACATCAGGGCATAGCCGGTATCTTTTCTGGGATTATCCTTTAGTGTAACAATATGCAGGCCCATGGTTGTCCATACTTTAAAAATATCCCCTTTGTTATGTGTCTGAATAGCGATATCTAACTGCGGTAACATTACACCGCGACAAAACCAACCTAATTCACCGCCCTTGCTGCCGCTAATATTATCGGAGCTATAGGTAACGGCCATTTCTCCGAAAGTATTTTGTCCGGATTTTATTTTAGCAATGATCGTATCGGCTAAAGCATTCACAAATTTCTTCTGAAACGTGCTGGTGTCTAATAAAATATGGTAGACATGATAAAATGTATTGGAAGCTTTACCTAATATTTCTAACAGATATTTTCTTCCGTCTTTAGATCTAAAAGGCCCGTACACGCCTCCTACTTTTCCAAAGTAAGCAAGGCTATCGCCAAAATTCACAAAAGAGTTCGTGCTTACGATGGTTACTGTATCTACTTTGTACGTTTTTTTAAGCTTGAACTTAACATATCCTAATGGATCTTTAGAAGCCGCCAGCTCTGTTTTTATTTGTTCGATAGTTTGCGCTTTTGCAGTGGTTGTTACAAATAGTACAAAACAAAAAATACACAAAAGGAAACGCATTATTGCAAGTTTAATTTTTTGATCACAGTTTTTACCTGCTTTTTAAAAATATCGAGGTTCTTCATTTCTTGCTGAATAAAACTATTCTCATCCAAAGCGCCCACAACAATATTCATTTCTTTATTATTATCGTACACCATTTTACGGAACTCATTAGAATAATCTTTTGCACGGGAATCGTAGATCCCTTTACACATCCAGCTTTTTGTTTGTACTGCTTGTTGTAATAATTCTTTAAACAATACTTCGGTAAACTGTTTGGGTGTGATATTTAATATTTCTAATAAACTGGTGTACGCATGTGTTATTTTATCTTCAACATATTTTTCACCTTGTTGGTGATAAAAATTATGCATATCCTCCCAGCTTTTTATTTTGCCGGCCTTTATACTTCTTTTAGCTTTTTCAACTTCAGTAGTTTGAATTAATTGTCCGCCAATATTTAACCATTCACTACGCTGTACTTTAGCAGAAAGTGTCTTCTTAAAGCTGTCAAAACTGGTGAAATTATTATGTTGAATATGTAGCAACAATTCAATGGTACCATAATAACGGATCAACTCTTTAAAAAGATCGATCGATTGCGGCACTTTAATTATTTCCGTTTCGCGATGGGTGTTTTCCCAACCCGTCACAACTGCTACACCTTTTTCGTCAGGTTTTAATTTCACTAGTAATTTCAAAGAATCAAATAACTCATTGATAGTATCGGGTGCCAAATAATCGTATTCGAGCAATTGTATTTTTTCTGTACGGCGATCGCGTTCAATATACTTCCATGTATTACGCGCCAATGCATACATATTATACATGAACCAATAGCCGGGCATTACTACCAGCTTATCATTCGTTACATCGTTACTGACTAAACTAAATGGGATAGGGATATTCAGCTCCGCAGGATAATCCCCTTTTGCTAAAATAGTGAAGGAGGCAAATTTTGAATTGTGCTTTAAACTAACACATAAGCCCGGCCAAAAGCCACGGCCAGCAATGATCTCACCATCCGGACTACGGCTATTATGATTGCTGCCAATTGTAGCACCTGCAGCAACATTGCTTTGTCCCATTACCAATGACGCACATAAAAAAGAGTTATTATGATGTTGTTCATGCCCCGGAAATATTAATGAGTTCAACACTTCGCAACAAGAGATGGTTGAGTTATTGCCTAAATAAGAGTTGATCAAACGGGCACCATATTTTAACTGCGAATGTGACGCCATCACAAAACGTACGGCTTTAACGCCATAAAATATACGGCAGCCATATCCTACTATGCCATTCACTAATTCACAGCCTTCGCCAATTTGCGACCTGCGCGCGCTATCGCTATTAATGGTCAGGTTCTTTAATTTATTGGCGCCTTTTAAATAAGCATCGCTGCCTATCCAAACATCTTTTACAATTTTGCAATTTTTTATAACCGTTCTATCGCCGATCTTTCCGTAATAACCTCTTTGCTTATCAAATTTGTTCGCCGTAAATTCTTTGAATTTATTCAGCAATTCTTCATCGTCCCTGTATTTGCTCCATAGATAAGCATCGCCGGGTAACATCCCGTTAAATGGAATCACTTTTCTGCCACCGTTCTCATTGCATATTTCCATCCAGGTGCGCAGGTTCTCATCTTCGCCTTCTTTAAGGATACCATTACCAAATTTGGCGATATCGGTAGTAGCCAATTCATTTACGTTCACGATCATCACATCGTTACCGACAATATAATGACTGATATAATTAACGTTATCAATACAAACATTATCACCAAAATCACTGCTGATAATGGTGCTGTTGTACATCCCAACTGGTAAGCGAAGATTATGAAACTCCAGATAATAAGGCTCTAATTTTCCGATCCGGATCAACCCATAAAACTTACAATTTTTTACGAGTTCCGGATTGAAGGAATGAGAAACAAATATTTTATTCCAATCGTCAGAAGTATTGCGGTTGTGTACCAGTATCTCTATTTCTTGTGAAGTAAGCTTACGATATTTGATACCGCTATGATTTTGCGTATCGCGCAAGTAGTATTCATCTTTACCTTTAGGTATAAATTGTTCGTCTATAAAATTATAACCAAGCGAAGCAACCGGATGTTTTTGTATAATATTCATTTCTTTGAAATTGATAATTGACAATTGATAATTGACAATTTCATAAGTTGTAAGTGGTTTAAAAGCCTTTCAAAATAAAAACGAAATAATTGTAAATTATCTAATTGACAATTAAAAAATTATTCAACAGTTACACTCTTAGCAAGGTTTCTTGGTTTATCTACATCTACTCCTTTAGCAACACCAACATAATATGAAAGCAGTTGCAAAGGGATAACGCTTAACATCGGCGCCATTATTTCATCTGCGTGCGGTACATAATATACATCATCTGCCAAGCCGGGAATTACCTCATCGCCTTCGGTAACAATAGCAATTACTTTTCCTTTACGTGCTTTGATCTCTTGTATATTGCTTACGATCTTTTCGTGATAGGCATCTTTTGTGGCTACAAAAACAACCGGTAACTGATCATCTACCAAAGCGATAGGGCCATGCTTCATTTCTGCAGCAGGATATCCTTCTGCGTGGATATAAGATATTTCTTTCAGCTTCAATGCACCTTCTAAAGCAATGGGGAAATTGTATCCGCGGCCTAAATACAATGCACTTGGCGCTCCTTTATATTTTTCTGCGATCAGTTTTATCTGATCGGCGCTTTTTAATAATAGTTCTACTTTTTCCGGAACGGCTTCTAATTCGAATAACAAGCCGCTATATCGTTCTGCAGAAATAGTTCCTTTTTCTTTAGCGATCTTCAAAGCCATCATTGTCAACACGGCTAACTGGC
>DATHHR010000103.1:0-2218 GCA_035317105.1 Ferruginibacter sp.
AGATGATATTTCATATTATTATTCATCTGCAAAATATTACGAGTTTGGTATCGATGATTTTGGATTTTTAAATAACTTGTATAATGTTTTTGATGGAGATTGATCGAAGCGAATGGTTCGTGGGGACACGAACCAAGGCGAGGAAAATCAATTACGAAATCATGATTATAAAGATCCATCGAGCCCTATTAATGAAAAATTTGAATATTATTTAGCTTTTCATCCAATAAAAAATAGCTCTAAAGTTTATAATTATGAAATAATCAAAGTTAAGTAATATTTAATAAATTAAAAGTATGCACAAACGCAACAAATTATTTGTCCATTTTTTTTTATTTATCGGCTTGTTTCTTTTGTCTTGTGTTCCCTTGTTTATTAAGGCACAAAAAAGTATTGATAAAACAAAAGCTGAAAAACTTTATAATGAAGTTATACCTCTTTATGATTCATACATACTATTACAGTATAATGATCCTGATTCGGCAAAAAAGATCTTACCAATTTTGATACAACGTTGTATAGAATTATATAATGTTGATACATCGAATAAATTAATAGGCAACTATCTGGTAAAATGTTACTACGATCAAAAAGATGACGAAAAAGCAATTTTTTGGTGTGAACATCAAATTGCGTGTCATTCATATTCTGAAAATATAAATAACTTTGAAATGTTAGCACAGATTTATTTAAGAGAAGGAGATATCAAAGCAGCCGAGGAATATACGTCTAAGTCAATTCCAATGAATAAAATTGATCCTAATATGTATACATCATCGCCTGTTTTTTTAGCTAACGTAAAATTTTTTATAGATAATGTTGTTAACGGAAATGATACGGCAGAAATATCGCTACTAAAATCTAAAAATATTTTGCCGATTCCATATGTAAATAACATGTTCAAATTTCTGTTGCCGTATGCCGAAAAAAGTATGATAGGAATTAAATCAGAGTTTGAAAATGATACTCTATATAAGATAGATAATTCAGTCAGGTAGATATAAGTAACCTCATTTTTTTCTCATGGAACCAACTATATATATGTATATGCCAATAAAACTAAATATCCAGCAAATTACTTTCCAAAAAAATTGATGTGGAATAACTATTGATGTACCTGTGTAATGGTCCAAAAAATAATATCCCAAAACACAAGTAAAACATAAAGCTCCACCTGAGAATTGTTTCATGGATCAAAGATACGGTAATGTACCAATTGTCACCTAACATTATTTCTAATATACAATTTATTGATAATCAATTAAGTTCCTTGTTAAAAGGAACTTTTTTTATATAGTAAATCATAGGCTGCTTATTTTTTAATTGTCTAAATTGGCAGCTATAAAGGTTTTCCTTCCTAGCAACGTCTCCTGTAAGGGACGTTGCGTTGGTTGCTACTCAGTATATTGCTTATAGAATACTATCTTAATGTGCAAACCCTGGCGCCGGTACAAAGAACTTATTTGCCTGATCTGGATTCAGGATTTAATAGTAGCTTACGAGAGGCTTAAAACAATACGAGTTAACCAATCATTTAGGCAATGTGTTAGTTACCGTATCCGACAAGAAAAAAATAATGCTGGCAGATAGTGCTGCCATAACAGGCAATTGTGTTGCAGGCACGGGCTTAACAGAATTGGATGTTGATAATAGGGTAACCAGTGTACCAGATTACACCGCCTCACAACAGGTAGATCTTTTAAATGGCTTTAGCAGTAATTACGGAGATAGTTATGAAGCATATATAGATTCAACAATTACTCCTTGCGTACAACCTGATACTTTAGTAACAGGTAACTATTATAAAGCTGATGTTATTACTGCTGGAGATTATTATCCTTTTGGGATGCAGATGCCTGGTAGGGAGTATAAAAATAGTTATTTGACCGATACTTGTTATAGGTATGGGTTTAATGGACAGGAAAAGTCTGATGAAATTGCTCCTAATACTACTACTGCTGAATTTTGGGAATATGATGCGAGATTGGGTAGAAGATTTAATATTGACATAAGAAGTATTAATGGTGTAAGTGATTATTCAACATTCGACAATAACCCTCGCCTTGGTTCGTGTCCCCACGAACCATTCGCTAAGGTCAATATTTTTCTTCATCTTTATTAAATGAAAACTACTCCTCGTAAATCACATACATCTGAAAATAAAATATATTTTTGGACAGCTACAATACATAAATGGTATAATTTATTAGAGCCTGAC
>DATHHR010000104.1:0-8954 GCA_035317105.1 Ferruginibacter sp.
AGACTTCCTGCTATACTTTGACCTCCCTCCTGCCATGCTGCACTAATAGTTGGAGCACCCAAAGATTGCATAGGAGCTGTGACTAAGCGCCATCTTCTGTGAGCTTCAAAATAACGTTGCACCGTTATATTGCCATTAATAAAAGATTCAGCATTACCATCGCCATCTTCTTGTATCTCTCCTACACTCGCCGTAGTAGACGCATTGGATACTAATACAAGCAAATTATTTGTTGTAAGTATTGCGTTAGCATCTGCACCAAAACTCAATTGGCCTGTAATATATAAAGGGTTATTAGAAATAGTTAAACCCGTGAGTACACTTACATCTGTAATACTGTCTATTAAATTATAAATTGTTGAGGAAACAAACTCACTGCCATCAATACTTTGAGGATTAGACCCTGCCATTAATAATGTTCCTGCCGTAACATCAAATGTTCCATTGTTAACAAGCGCTCCATGAATGCTTAACGTATCTCCACTGTTTATTACAAGCGAGGCGCCGGTATCGATCATAATACTATTTACATATTTTGTTCCGGTTATAACAGGATAATTGGCAGCAGTTTGTATTAGAACATTGGTACTATCATCCGGAACCATTCCGTTACACCAATTGGCCGGAGCATTCCAATCAGTACTTACCCCAAGCCATTTATTAGCAGTAATTGTAAAAATACCTGTAGGCGAACCTCCTACTGGTGGTGCAGAACTTGTAATTCTTATTTTATAACCAGTACCGGGAACAATTGATCCTGGAATAGTTATAGTTATTGATTGGCTACCAGTTCCATTTGATGTTATATGTTGCAAAACAGTGAGCCCATCTGGATTTCCAGATCCTATGAACACACCTGATGAATTCGATAATTGAGCAGTAAAAATTGTATAGGTGCCAACGTATGTAAAAGGAATTGTTATGCTTGATCCTACACAAAAAGATCCCGACACTGTTCCCGTAGTAATAGTTGCCGAAAAACTTTTTTGTGACAAGATCATAAAACATAATGTTATTGATATTAATGGCAAAGACTTACCAAAATATTTTTGGAGGTTTATTATGTTTTGAAGTTTTGAGCACGCTTGTATCCTACTATTTAAAGTATAAATAATTTTCATAATTACAGGTTTTAAAGTTTAGGAAAAGTAAACTCTGCACTCTTAATAATAACAGGGAAAACAACTAGTCTTTATGTTTTTTTCTTAAAATAAATGGGCAATAAATTCTACAGGCAATATTTGTTTTTCTTTAAAATAAATTGAATGCTTCAAAAAAATAGAAGTAGAACCGTAATAAATGAAACGCGGAATCGACAATATAATACAATAAACAAATACCAGGCTAGTAGTTTTTTATGACGGTTCATACAGATCATTCAAGAAACAATGTTGATGATTTTATTGACCAGGCTAAGAAGCATGTAAAGCTCAATTGATCTCAAACAAAAGAGAAGTAATTTTAATTAATAAAAAGTATATGCTATATATTGAAAGAAAAAAATAAAAACCTACAAAACAAAATGAAAATGACAAAGAATTTTATAACAACCGTATACACGAATATGATTTTTTCCTGCCGAAGATTTTGTGTCATTATTAACCAATGATGCAGAGGTAACAAAGCCATTTATATAATTGACCGCAAAAAGATATTGTAGAGAAAGAAGCAACGTTAGTAGAGAAAAACACAAACAAGAAAAAACACATTTGTTGACGTTTTTTCCTTACAAATTTTTACTTTTAAAAAAAATATTTTATAATTTGATGATTTATAATTACTTATAATTAGCTATTTTTTTGAATTTTAATTGATATACTCATTGCTAAATTAACGAAACTAAAAATGTTTATAAATCGTTTATAAACTAGAATCTGTCCAGAAAAACTAAAATTTAATTCTTAAACTCACCCGTCATGAAAAACTTTCTACCCATGTTCGGGCTTATTCTTGGCTCTATTTTTTACCCAATTATAAGTCCGGCTCAAGGTCACACTCAAACTATTACAATAACTAATTCAGGTCGCAACAAATTATCCGATAAAGCAGGTGCCAATTGGATAATCGAAGCTGAAAAATACCTGAGCGAATCTGAATATTATTTTCAACAAAGACCGGGAAATCTGTTTGCCTCTATCAACAGAAAGCAGCAAACAGATTTTTTAGTAACCGCTGGTAAATTCACTACTCAGTCTATTGCACTTAATAAACTGTCTCCTTCATGGAATACATCTTTAGAACTAATAGCTATCAGCAAAAAAGCAAATGATCCCAAAGCCATTTATACAAATCCTTCGGTCCAAATAAAAGAAAAATATTTATCGTTTGCATACGATAACTTTTTAATTGAATATATAAACGACGAAAAGGGACTAAGACAAAATTTTATCATCGAAAAAAAACCCGCCGGCAATCAACATTTACAAGTTTCTTTAAATATATCAGGCAACCTCTCCCCTAAATTGTACAACAATAATAGTATCGAATTTATTGATCCAGTTACACACAAAACGGTGTTAACCTATGATGGCTTAACAGTTTGGGATGCAAAAAAAACTCCTTTGGTTGCGTATATGCAGTTAGAAGAAAACCATTTACAATTGATCGTTGATGATAAAAACGCGGTCTACCCTATTACTATTGATCCATTATCGCATACACCTGAATGGACTGCTTCTGCAGATGCAGTTCTTCCCGGATTACTTAACAGCTCAACATTACAGGCTAATGCCATGCTCGGTTATACCGTTGAAGGTGTTGGAGACGTAAACGGAGATGGATATGATGACGTAGCCATTGGAGCACCGGGCGCTATCAATATTGTTGGGGCCTCTACTTTCGTGAATGCCGGCGCCGTCTTTGTATATTTTGGATCCAGTACTGGCTTATCGGCTACGCCGGATAAAATATTACGCGCAACCTCGCCGGTAACAAGTGCTTTATTTGGACTCAGTATTGCAGGCGGAAACGTTGTAGGCAATAGTCAAAATGATATAATTGTTGGTGCACCGGGCGATGCTTATCCAACAGGCGCTAGTGGATTTCCAGCTACGGCAAATGTTACCGCAGGTAAAGTTTATATATTTAGAGGCGAAGATCTGGCAAGTGCTCTGCCTAGCCCCTCTCCATTTTTATCAATCTTTTTAGATGGTTCAGGTTTTTTTAGTAATGGTATTTTAGGGATCGCTTCAAACGTTGGTATAAATGCTTTGTATGGTTTTTCAGTTGGCGTAGCAGATGATCTAAATGGTGACGGCCGCGGTGAAGTTATTGTAGGTTCTCCCGGGTACGCCTCTTTAGGAATATTAGCGATAAGAAGTGGAGCTGCTTTTGTATATGATTCAACCGCGCTGGCAAACAATACACCCGTTCAATTAAATCCGCCAGCAGCAGGGCTTTTAGGCATCGCAGACTTAGGCGGGCTATTATTTGGATTTAGTGTTGATGGTGCCGGCGATTATAATAAAGATGGCAAACCGGATATAGTTATAGGTGCTCCTGCAGGCGTAACAGTACTTACTAATTTATTGGGAGGAAGTGCCTATGTATATTACGGAAATGGAACCAGTGTAAACACAAATTTCGGAACACAGTTAACTGCAGGCGGCGGACTCTTAGGAAGTATCGCCAATTTATTCGGATATAAAGTAAGAGGTGTAAGAAATGTATCAAATAATCATACAGGAAATATATTGGTTGGTGCTCCAAATAGTAGTTTGTTAAGCAATATACTTGGCGGGCTAAATTTGAGTTCAGGTTCTGTAAACGTATTTGTAGCAAAACCTTCTCCTGCTGCAAGTGAAACACCAACGCAATCGATCACATCTCCCCGTTCATCCAGTTTATTGTCAATTTTATCCGGACAAAATATTAATGTTGATGCCTTATTTGGTGCTTCAATGGATAATATGCTGGATGTTAACTGTGATGGTATTGGAGATATTATTGTCGGCGAACCTTTATCAACAGGTGTAGGATTGGTGAATACAAATTTAGTCGGTGGTGCTGCTTATTTATTTACAGGCAAATCAGATGGAACGTATAATACAACGCCAATATGGACGGTCGAAAACCAGGTATCGGCAGATTTTGGTATCAATGCGGCTAGCATGCTGGGATATAGTGTTGCAGGTGCCAAGTACACAGATGGCACAAGCAATCCTGTAAGAGCTTTGATTGGTGCGCCAGGAGAAGGCCTCGACTTCAGTTCAGGTATTTTTAATATGTCCGGTACATTTTCAACATTATATAATTTCCCAAGCTCCAACGATAGCCTGGGAAAAGCATATACATTCCCCGTTATAGGATGTACTATTCTTCCGATGGTATTAACTGATTTCAGAACTGAAGTGACGGATTGTTCTGTATTTCTTAATTGGAGTCTTGCTACGCAAACAGACCTTGATCATATAGAAATAGAACAAAGCAATGACGCCGCAACTTATACCCTGTATAGAAAATTCACTACCGTTAGTACAGGTAATTATTCTGTAAACGTTCCACAGCAAAGTGCCACTGCATATTACAGATTGAAGCTTGTTAACAAAGACCAAACCTATACCTATAGCAATATCGATGTAGCAACATTGAATTGTACACCTGCAAATAAACTTGAAGTATACCCTAATCCACTAAGATCCGGCTCTACAACTATATTGTTTAGCCAGGAAAACATTATAGAAACAGGCAAAGCCAGCTTAACTGTAATGGATATAAATGGCAAACGATTAATGATCATACCGGTAACTATCATAACAGGTACTAATACAATAAATATGAATTGCGATCAATTACCTGACGGGCAATATTATATTCAAATAGCTGGAGCTGATTGGAAAAGTGACGCTTTGAAATTTGTAAAAATGTAATAATAGGAGTTCAGAATTAATAGTTTAGGACACGATTTATTTTGATGATACAAGTGATGTTTACTCCTATTAAAAAGGTTCAGTTTTTAGCTGAACCTTTTTTTATTTATCAAGCGCTGCATTGTATTCGCCACGCCGCGCTGCTTTATTACAACTTGCGCGATAATATAATGCTTGCTGCGCCAAAGAAATATTTTCATCTTTACCGCCCCATGTCTCCAATGCCGGTTGTTGAATAGCGCGGGAAAATGAAAAAGTAACAGCCCAGGGTAATTTCGATTTAAATTGCACATGCATGGCATTCAAGCGAGCAGAAGCCAATTGAGCCGATTGGCCTCCAGATAAAAAAGCAATCCCAGGAACAGCTGCAGGAACGGATCGTAAAAAACAATTTATTGTTGCTGTAGCCACTTCTTCTATTGTAGATTGATCAGCACATGCTAAGCCCGGAACAACCATATTTGGTTTCAGTAACATTCCTTCAAGCAGTACTTTTTGTTTATTCAATTCAATAAAAACTATCCGCAAAACTTTTTCTGTTACATCATAACATTGTTGTAAGGAATGATCGCCATCCATTAATACTTCGGGCTCTACGATCGGCACCAATCCAGCTTCCTGGCATAATGCAGCGTAGCGGGCCAATAAATTCGCATTCGATTCTATGCAGCTTGCAGTAGGAATAGTATCATCAATAGTAATTACAGCGCGCCATTTTGCAAAACGTAAACCCAATTGCGCATAAGCCTTTAGCCTGTTGCGCAATCCATCAAGTCCTTCTGTTATTTTTTCTTTGGGATGATTTGCCATATCAATAGCGCCTTCATCAACTTTTATTCCGGGGATAATACCTGCATCAACTATTGCTTTAATAAATGGTGTGCCATCTTTTTTTTGTTGATGAATAGTTTCATCATACAAAATAGCGCCGCTAATACTATCGCTAAGATTTGGCGTGGTTACGATCATCTCGCGATAAGCACGGCGAAATGCGGCTGTTTGTGGAATACCCAATGCAGCAAACCGTTTGTTACATGTAGGGTTGCTTTCATCCATAGCAAGCAAGCCTTTACCGTTTGCTAACAAGGCATTTACAGTATTAATAAGTTGCTGGGAATAATGCAGGGATAGGTCCATAACTGGTGATATATTATTACTAGGTAATTTACTACTTAAAGTGTTTTAAGCCAACTACTATGCCAATAATAACACCATTGAAAATAACAAAGGGTTCTGATTTGTACCAGAACCCTTTGTTAAATGATTTATGTAAATAGTAAATTAATTAAAACTTAGGACAAGGAATTTTGCTATCCGCAGGAGATTTATATATATATATCAAAGATAATTCAACACCACCCTGGCCCAGTGTTGCCTTATTAAGTTTTGAAATATTAACATCATAACTTGCTCCAATGCGTAAGCCGCTAAATTCTAAGGCCGCATAAGGAATAACTGCATCTCCTAATCTAACCCAAGATCCTACGTATACGTTTACGTCATTGCTTCCATCGTCATCCACATCATCACTTTGATTTACATTGGCAGACAATGCAGCTCCAATAACTGTTTCGGTAGAATTGTTTTGTATCTGGTACATACCTGCTGCACTTAATGTAAGTGTTTGTGATATCGGCGTAGAACCTCCTACATTCGCAGTTGTTCTCGGCTGTAATTTCCAGCCATTAGGCGTAAATCCCGACAAAGGGCTTGAAGTATTTGCTGCATAAAATCCAGTATTAGGTTGGTTAAGATGGTACATCGATACGCCTGCATAATAATTATTAACTCCATCCGATGAACCGGAGAATAATATACCTGCTGCTACATCCCAATAACTTTTATTAGTGCCGCTTGTAAATGTTTCTCCCGTAGGCAAAGTAAAACCAGTTGTTGATAGCTGATCTTCAAAAGTCAATTTAGATTTATCAATTAATATACTTGTATAAGTACCTTGAAACCCAGCTCCTATTGTATTATATCCTGAAGCGTCTAAAGATTTATGGAAACTTAAAGACATTGATCCATAATTTAATTTTAAAGCCCCGTTACCACTCTGATCACTAAGGCCGGAAAAACCAACACCTAACACATTATTTCCCATCTTACTTCTTAAAATACTGAAATCAACTGAACCTGCTTCAGTAATATATGCATTGGGTATGGATGGCCATTGATTGCGGTAGTTGGCCACTAAACGCAAAGAACCGTCAAACTTACCCGTGAATGCAGGATTAAGTGTTAGAGGTGAAGCGAAAAATTGAGAAAAATGAGGATCCTGTGCCTTTACCAAAACACTTATAGAAATAAATAAAGTAAATATTATTAGTTTTTTCATCTTCCTGAACTGTTATCTTTTCAATTACAATATACTATTTTATCTAATAGTTTTTGTTGGCTGTTTTAAAAAATCATTCTGCGAAACTAAGAACGATTTTTTTTGAAACAAATTGTTGTGATGATCTAATTTATCTTACCAACACAACTGTTCCTTTATGTTCTACTTTTCCATGTAGATCATTACCCGTTATCACGTAAACATAAGTAGCAATATCTGCCGGTGAACCATGATATGTTCCATCCCAACCTTTTGTTATATCGCTTGTTTCAAAAACCTTCAATCCCCATCTATCATAGATCACAAAATCGGTAAGATTGAATGATACAAATGGTGGCGGTGGAACTCTAAACACATCATCTTTTCCATCTCCATTTGGCGAGAATGCACTTGGCATATAGAAGTTCTTCGTATACACCGTAACTGATACCGTATCACTTATCTCAGGACAAACGCCCGCTCCGCCAGATGCAGGAACTGTTAGCGTATAGATCGTAGTCTGAGATGGTGTTACTATCGGATTTAATGAATTAGATACAGGTCCATCTATATCAGGACTTGATGACCAGTTGAATGGAACATTCGGTGTAACAGTTGCAGTGATCTGCGACTGATCACCTTCGTCTATAATAGTAGGCGAAGCTGATAAGCTAATAGTCGGATTTTGATATGCCTGTACATTAACGGTATTGGACGTCGCTGTATAAGCAGAGAAGCACCCGCTGCTTTGCACTATAACCACACACGAAATAGTATTATTACCTAACTGTAAGCTATCTGTGCTATAAGTACTGGAACTTGCATTGCTTATAGTAACTCCATTCACTATCCATTGATAGATCGGTGTAGTAGAACCCACATTAGTTGCAGCAGCAGTAAAGGTAACCAAGCCTGATTCAGGTGTTAATCCCTCACATATTGCATCCTTGTCTACGCTAATGCCGACTGATGGATTAGCTGCAACATCCACTTCTACATCTAGTCTTGCTCTTGGTCCTTCACAACTTCCTATTGCTGGAGTTGTAATCTGGCTTATATAGTATGTTGTAGTTCCTAATGTTGCAATATTCACTGAAGGTACAGTTGAGCTACCCGCACCTCCTGTTCCAGAAGTATACCATAATAGTGGATAAGATCCTGTAACAAAACCGCCAACACTAACAGATCCTACTCCCTGACACAATGTTGTATCTCTCACATTTGGTGCAGGTGGCGTTGGATTAACCGTTATTGTATAAGTGAATGCCGGGCCAGGACAATCGCTTGGGGATGTTGCATTTATTACATAAGGAACATCCACCGGAGTTGTACCGGTATTATTTAATGTTTCGCTTATTGTAGAACCGCTTGATGTTGTTCCGGCATTACTGATGCCTGCAACTACCGCACGAGTCCATGTAAATGTTGTTCCAGGAACAGAGCTTGTTATTGAATACGATTGTGCTGTACCGCTACAAATAAACCCTGATGATGGGCTGTTCACTATTGGCGTAGGGTTAACCGTTATCGTATACGTGAACGGTGTGCCCGGGCAACCCGCTGCGGTGAACGGTGTGATCGTATACACTACTGCTACCGGTAAAGCTGTCGTATTATTTAATGACTCGGTTATTGATGAGCTGTTGATCGCGCTGTTGGCTGGTGTGCTGATACCGGCTGTTGCAGGGCGGCTCCAGTTAAACGTTGCGCCCGGTGTTGAGCTGGTGATCGTATAAGCCTGCGCCGTATTGTTACAGATAGAACCACTT
>DATHHR010000105.1:0-7413 GCA_035317105.1 Ferruginibacter sp.
ATGAACCACTGAGACACTGAGGTCACTAAGTTTCACTGAGTTGTAACAAAAAGAAGAAAAGCTATAAGACTTTTCTTCTTTTTATTTTATAGTATTTTAAAATAAATAATATTCTCTTCTCAGTGCAGCTTAGTGACTCAGTGTCTCAGTGGTTAAAATTAGTCTGCTAATTTCTCCGGTCGCATTTGCGGGAAGAATAATACATCTTGTATAGAATGCTGGTTGGTCATTAACATCGTTAAACGATCGATACCAAAACCGATACCGCTTGTTGGCGGCATGCCATATTCTAATGCACGTAAAAAATCCTGGTCAATGAACATCGCTTCGTCATCACCACGTTCCATTAGTTTTACCTGTTCTTCAAATCTTTCTCTTTGATCGATCGGGTCATTCAATTCAGAATAAGCATTGGCGATCTCTTTTCCGTTGATCATTAATTCAAAACGCTCTACCAATCCAGGTTTGCTGCGATGCTTTTTTGTTAGCGGACTCATCTCAACCGGGTAATCAGTAATAAAAGTTGGCAGGATATAATTGCTTTCGCATTTAGCACCAAAAATTTCATCGATCAATTTCCCTTTACCCATTTTTTCATCTGCGTGAATATGCAATTGTTTACACACATCACGGATGCCAGCCTCATCCATTGCAGAAATATCAAAACCTGTATGTTCTTTTATCGCATCATACATTGTTATTCTTTTGTATGGGGCTTTAAATTCTATTTCTTTATCGCCTACTGTAAGTTTCGTTACACCGTTTGTTGCAATGGCAACTTTTTCTAACAACAGCTCTGTTGTTTCCATCATCCACTCGTAATCTTTGTAGGCAGTATAAAATTCCAATACAGTAAATTCAGGATTGTGCGTGCGGTCCATTCCTTCGTTTCTAAAATTGCGACTGAATTCGTACACCCAATCAAATCCACCAACGATCAATCTTTTTAAATAAAGCTCATTCGCAATACGTAAATAGAAAGGAACGTCTAATGCATTATGATGTGTTTTAAAAGGCCTTGCAGCAGCGCCGCCGGGAATACTTTGTAATACAGGCGTATCAACTTCTAATGCACCATGATCATTCAAAAATTCGCGGATAGCATTCATCAATTTAGTACGCTTAATAAACACTTCTTTTACAGATGGATTTACAATAAGGTCTGCATAACGCTGGCGGTAACGAAATTCAGGATCTGTTACTTCGTCAAATGCTTCACCATCTTTTTCTTTTACAATCGGCAAAGGGCGCAATGATTTTGTAAGAATAGTAAATTCTTTTACGTGGATAGAGGTCTCACCTGTTTTTGTAGTAAACACATAACCTTTAACACCAATGATATCTCCGATATCAACCAGTTTTTTCCAAACGATCTGGTAAAGGGTTTTATCTTCTCCCGGACAAATGTCATCTTGCTTTATATAGAACTGAATTTTTCCTACTGCATCCTGTAACACAAAAAAGTTGGCCTTACCCATATCACGTACACTCATGATCCTGCCCGCAATGCATACATCAGCAAACTGGTCTTTATTTTCTTCGCCCTTATAATGTTCTTTTATATAGGCAGAAGTAGTATTAACAGGATAGAGCGGTGCAGGGTAGGCGTCAATACCTAATTTTTTTAATTCTTCTAATTTTTCCCTGCGGATGATCTCCTGTTCTGATAAATGTAAAGTACTCATATGCTTTTTGCTGAAAATTTTTGCAAAGATACCTGTTGCAGGGCATTCTCCCATAACAGACATATTTAATACTTGGTTGGTTGTTCGAATGTTAAAAAAAGTGAGTTACTATAGTGAGCGGTAGCTAAAAGACAGAAAAATGACAGAAATGAGGCATGAGATTTGCAAGAATTTATTATTTTTATTACATAATTAACTGCTATGAAGTTTGAAAAAATCCATAACAAGGGTCAAGCGCAGCTATTTAAGAACCAATATCTTGAACACCTGACGAAAACCAATCCATTAGTTATTTTTTCTATCTATATGCCGGCGATTTTTTATATGCTGTATTATAGTGATTACGAGTTGCATTTTGGGATGCAACAGATCGGACTTACTTTTTTAGCCGGCATGTTTTTCTGGACATTTTTTGAATACATTTTACATCGGTTCATTTTTCATTTTTTTAGCGAAAATGAACAGGCTATGAAGATCATCTATGTTATACATGGCAACCACCATGAATATCCACGAGATAGAGAAAGGCTTTTTATGCCACCCGTACCAAGTATTATTTTAGCCTCCGTCGTATTTATACTGATGTATTTCATTGCTAACATTTTCCATGATAGCCAATACGTATTCGCATTTTTTCCTGGCTTTATAGTTGGTTACTTAATGTATGGAAGTATGCACTATGCTATCCACGCATGGAATCCTCCTTATTCATGGATGAAGCCATTGTGGCGCAACCATCACTTGCATCATTATAAAAATGAAGAACGTGGATTTGGCGTAAGTACTACTTTGTGGGACAGATTATTCGGCACCATGTTCGACCTGAAAAAAGAAAAAGAAGATAAAGAGAAAGTTCAGGAACTGATGTTTAAATAAAAACCGTTAGTGCCCCGTAGGCGCTAAAACTATTGCATTTTTAAAATCTTTTGTCTTGCCTGATAGATCAAAGATCTTCGTATAGACAACGTAGGTGCCTTCGATCAATTGTCTGCCTTTTTCGCCCAACCCATCCCAAATAAATTTACCGTCTGTTCCGCATATCGCATTTTGTTGCAATACGCGCACAGCTTTTCCTGATGCGTTAAATATGGTAATATTGGCTACGTAGCCTGTTTCAGGAAAACTATATTCAATAGTTAAAAAATCATCAATACCATCGTTGTTAGGTGAAAATGTTTCGGGATAAACAGAGATCTGCCCTGCTGCATATTGATCAATTCTAAATTGAGAATTTTTATAAGTAGGTGTGCCGTAACCCACACTTGTAGCGGCAGAGTGCCAGTTTTCCTGTGATTGCGTAGGCGCATCATAATTAATTCTTTCCAACGAAACGCCTTGTGTATTATCAAGCAATTGAAATTGCCAGCTATCATAATATTGTAATTCATCCACAATATTTCCTTGCGCATTTAAAATGATCGCATCTCCATTTGCATCATTGAAAGGCGGCATATTATTTACTTGTACAAATGCATCAGGGTTTTGTGCAACGTATTGCGATTTTACAATTGATGGGCTGCTGGTAACTACAATATAGTTTTGCGGAAACAATAAATAATCATCGCTTGTTAATTGTGCAATATTGCTGATTGTTCCGCTTGTATTTCTGTTCGCGATATATACCTGTTTTAGATCGATGATCTTTTTACTGCGATTGTATAACTCAACATAATCAACGCCATTATCTTTTGGATTGTATAGTATTTCGTTGATCACCACATCAAAATAATTTGCGGCGACACTAATACCAACTTTTGCAGTGTCATTACTATTGATAATATTGCCAGAGCAGTCAGTAATATTTATTGCAGTAATAGTATATGTTTTTTTTGAAGATAGCGGCGTGGTTAATTTCAAATTAACCTTATCGAAAAGCGGCCCTGTAGCTACTGCATTCTGTGGTATGCCGACCCCTCCGCTAATACTGTAATTGGTTGCTATAGATGCTTTTATACTATCCAGAGGTTCATCAAAATACAAAGTGATATCTACACTATCTTTTGCAAAGGCACGCAATAATTTTGGAGGGTTCTGATCAGGATTTTTCGCATCAATAGAGTTTACTTTTCCGGGCGTTCCGCCGTTCACATCAGTACTTGCTTTCCAGTTAGAATAACCCGTACAAGGGTTTTTGGTGTCTATCATTTCCAGCGACCAGCCACCTTGTTCTTTTAAAGCATTTTGATACCAGGCAGAAGAATAATTAACGGCATGCATCACTTTGCCAACAGCCGTTTTCAATATTAATTCATCGCCGGTATTTAATAATGAAGGAAAACTGGTTACAGCAATTGTTGGCCCAAAAGTAGCCATTGCATTTACCGCGCTACCCGTACAAACAATTACAAAACTATCTGCCGGTAAAATATAAGCAGGCATTGGCCCGCTTTGTCCGCTGCTGTCTCCAATAGTAAAACCCTGCAAATTGATCGCGTAGGCCGAAGTGTTTTTTAGTTCTATCCATTCATTGTTCGGCAGTCCTACCACGGGTGTTGGGTCTGCCATGATTTCGTCAATTATAATATCATATTGTTGCGCGGCATATAAACTAAATGTTGCTGTTGCAGTAGCAATAGCATTTCCTGCCAGGTCTTTTACATTGTCTACAATCAGGGTGCAATTAGTGCCGTTGGGTATTTTGTTAGCAAATACTAAATGAATCAGTGCAGGGTTGGTGGGATCCTGCGTAGCAGAACTCGGCCCTCCCAAATTATTGTCGGCTAAATAATTCAGGACTTGCTGACTACTTATATTATCTACCGGTTCTGAAAAGAGAATATCTACCGCGGTAGTTGAAATAGCTGTAGCCGATACGATGGAAGGAGGTGTGGTATCGGGTACATAAGGTTTAACAACTATGTCATCAAAAAAATGCTTTTTGAAAAAACTTGCCGTGCTTTGTTTTATCAAAATACCAAAATAAGAAGAAGTATTGTAAGTAGCATCCACAGCTACCCCTTCAGTAAAATAGCTATTACCCGTTCCCGTTAGGTCTCTTAATAATGTCCATTGACCTGTTGCATCCAATACAACTTTTACTTTAACTATATTATCGCTGGTATTAAAAATACCGGCTACGCCATCGATCAATTTAGTAATTGTGCCTGTTGCGTCTTTTCGATACAAACATATATTATCAGTGGTATTACCCAGGCGTACAAAATATCCCGTAGTAGTAGATTGTGTAATATCGCTTGAAGAGGCAGTTAAATAAACATCCACATAATTAGCCGAAGAAGTATTAAAATCAAGCCTGCTATAAAACTCCCATTGTGCCGTAGTTGCTAAAGTGCTTGGTGTGCTTACATAAAATATATCGTTAGCGATCGTATCGTTGCTTTGCAATTGTAAGGCCGGGTTAATTATCCAATTGCTGGTATCGCCCATCCATTTTGGCGCAGCCGTAAAATTGCTATCAGTAAAACTTTCTGTAAACTGTGCTTGCGACACTGTAGAAAACAGGAATAAAACAGGTAAAATGAAAAGTAATTTTTTCTTCATAGTAGTGAGTGGGTTAGCTTAAAGTTACCATTTTATTGTATTAGCCTCAAGAATTGATAAAAACACCGTTTAAAAATATTTTTCAATAGTTTGGGTGGTATATGATTTGTTGCTACTTTTGCGTCATGTTTTTGATTATTAAACAAATTAAGATTACCAAAAAGCATTCCAATAAGCGGGAGGGTTAACGGTGTTTTGTTTGTTCTACAATATTCACAAGCCTTCCAATAAAATGGGAGGCTTATTTTTTAACACACATAAAAAACAAAAAAATGAAAGTAGCTGTAGTAGGCGCTACCGGTTTGGTAGGTAGCAAAATGTTGCAGGTTTTGGCGGAAAGAAATTTTCCGGTAGATGAACTAATCCCTGTTGCCTCAGAAAGATCAATTGGTAAAGAGGTTGAATTTAAAGGAAAGAAGTACAAGATCGTTGGCTATGCAGATGCGATCGCGGCTAAACCACATATTGCTATCTTTTCTGCAGGCGGTAGCACTTCTTTGGAGCTGGCTCCTAAGTTTGCCGATGCAGGCATTACGGTGATCGATAATTCATCTGCGTGGCGCATGGACCCTACTAAAAAATTAGTAGTGCCCGAAGTAAATGCTAATGTATTAACCAAAGCTGATAAGATCATTGCAAATCCTAACTGTTCTACTATTCAATTGGTAGTAGTATTAAAACCTTTGCACGAAAAATATAAAATAAAAAGAGTAGTGGTATCAACTTACCAAAGTGTTACGGGCACAGGTGTTAAGGCAGTAGAACAATTAATGAATGAAAGAAAAGGTATCCAGGGTGAGATGGCGTATAAATACCCTATCGATCTAAATGCAATACCTCAGATAGATGTGTTTCTTGACAACGGTTACACTAAAGAAGAAATGAAAATGACCAATGAAACTAAGAAGATCATTGGTGATGATTCTATCAAATTAACCGCTACAACTGTACGTATACCTGTAATAGGCGGACATAGCGAAAGTGTTAACATTGAATTTGAAAAAGATTTCGATCTGAAAGAATTGAGAGAGCTTTTAAGTAAAGCGCCGGGCGTTATTGTTGAAGATGATATCGCTAATGCGATCTATCCAATGCCATTAACAGCACATGAAAAAGATGAAACTTTTGTAGGTAGGATCAGAAGAGATGAAACACAAGCCAACACCCTAAACTGCTGGATAGTGAGTGATAACCTTCGCAAAGGTGCTGCTACCAATGCGGTTCAGATCGCTGAATATTTATTGCAGAATAAATTGGTATAACAAGAAATAAACAATTTTGTAAAGGGCGTTATAAATCAATTTATAACGCCTTTTGTTTTGTAAGATTTCTTAATCTATTGCCCAGTTTAATAGAAGGAAGTTCAATAAAATAGTATAGAATATAGGAAACAAGAAAAATAAAAATGAATATAATTGCAATTTTTATTGGTAATAGATATAGCTTTTTTTGAAATCTTGATAAATACCCCAGCATAGTACCTAAAAAAGGTTGGTGTATCAAGTAAATTGAATAACTGCAAATTCCTATTAGCGAAAGTGGCTTTACCCAATAACTATTCATATTAATAGCATTGTCTGTTAAAAACCATTCAACAAAAATGGCTATAGCTATTGTAATAAAATAAATGGTAAAGAAAGAAAGGTACAGATAGGTCCTGGCCGCTAATATAAAAGCAATCGAGATTAAAAATAGCAAAAGCCTCCATTTAGGGAAGGTTCTTTCATTATTGAAATAATTTTCGGCCAGTAAAGCGCCTGAACACCAAACGAACCAACATTTGAAAACAGAAATATTATAGGGTAGTATATCATTTAAATGATAAGGAGGCAACATCCCAATAAAAAGTAAAAAAACAGACAAGCCTAGAATAACAGAAAAAGATCTTTTTATGCCAATATAATTTCTTAGCATTAGCAATAATGGATAAATAAAATACAGTTGCATTTCTAAAGCTAAACTCCAAAAAGACCCGTTGCCTGCTCCAAAAAAAGTTTGGCTGGATAAATTATGAAGAAAGAAAATATGCAGCCAAAAATCAGTCTGTCCTTTTGCTGTCAATATTCCTTGTATACCATAGGCAAAAAGACAAAAGAATAATAGCGCTAATAAATATGGCGGATATATTCTCCAAAACCTTTTACTATAGAAAGTTTTTGTATTGAATTTATCTTTATTAGATAAATAACCCAGGTGTATAAGAAAACCACTTATAATTAAAAACAGT
>DATHHR010000106.1:0-4844 GCA_035317105.1 Ferruginibacter sp.
CATACAGGTCATTGCAGGAAATGTTGGTACGGGCGCAGGTGCAAAAGCCCTGGCTGATGCGGGTGCTGATGCGATCAAAGTTGGTATCGGGCCTGGTTCTATTTGTACCACAAGAATTGTTGCCGGTACAGGTGTTCCACAAATTACCGCGGTAATGGAAGCTGCTAAAGCTTTACGTGGTAATAAAAATGTTTCTATCATCAGCGATGGTGGTATTCGTTATACAGGCGATATGGTTAAAGCATTAGCTGCAGGTGCCAATTGCGTAATGATGGGTAATGTGTTTGCAGGAACGGAAGAAAGTCCGGGCGAGACCATCATTTACGAGGGCCGCCGGTTTAAACAATACCGTGGTATGGGTTCATTGGGCGCTATGTCGCAAGGCAGCAGCGATCGCTACTTCCAGGATCCTGAAGATGATATCAAGAAATTTGTACCGGAAGGCATTGAAGGACGCGTTGCATTCAAAGGCCCGTTACGCGAGATCGTTCATCAATACACCGGCGGTTTACGCGCAGGTATGGGTTATTGCGGCGCTAAAACAATTAAAGATCTGCAAACAGCCACTTTTGTAAAGATCACCAGCTCAGGGATGAAAGAAAGCCATGCGCATGATGTAGCTATTACTAAGGAAGCGCCGAATTATTCAAGGTAAAAGCCCCCTGCCCCCCGAAGGGGAGATTGAAAAGTTTGATATTGTTCACAAAGAATTAAATCGGTAGAGTTTTTACTCTGCCGATTTTTGGTTTATTTTAATTCTACAAATTATTATTATAAATGCTACAACTTTTTAAAAAAATTTTTACTCCTAAATCTCCCCTTCAGGGGGGCAGGGGGTTTTTACTTGCACTTTGTTTACTGTCGGCATCTGCGTTTGCTCAAGACTCATCACGTATCCAGATCTCCTTACTAACCTGCACCCCCGGCGAAGAGCTCTACTCAACATTTGGTCATAGCGCCATCAGGGTGGTAGACAATACCAAGACAAGGTTTGCAGATAGCATAGATGTTGTTTTTAGTTACGGCAATTTCGAATTTACTGATAACAGCTTTTATTTAAAATTCATCAGGGGCAAACTCCCCTACTTTGTTGATTGCGAAAGCTTTTCTCCTACCCCGTATGATCCGGGTTTTGAAAAAGAATATATAGATGATGGCCGTGGTATTACAGAGCAAGTACTCAATCTTACCAAGACAGAAAAAATAAATATAGAAGATGCTTTATTTGAAAATGTAAAGCCAGAAAATGCTTTTTATAAATACGATTTCTTTTTTGATAACTGTACGACAAGAAACCGTGATATCATTTTAAAATATGATACCGCATTGGTAGTATTTATTCCTGCAATGCCTGCGGGCACTACATTCAGACAAGCCATTCATTTATACCTTGACAGAAATGATAAAGACTGGTGCAAGCTCGGCATCGACCTGATGCTCGGTAAACCTTGTGATGCAGTTATGACAACAGCACAGTCACAATTTTTACCGGATAATTTAATGACAACTTTTGATAGCTGTAAAAGCAACCCTGCATTGGTATCAAGCAATAAACAGCTTTATCCTTATACACCGAAAAAAGTGTCAACATTTATCTTTTCACCAACCCTTGTCTTTTGGTTGTTGTTCATGATCATTGTTGTATTTAGTTTTAACCCTGCTCCATTTGCCAGGAAATTTTTATTGGTTTTTGATGGCTTGCTGTTTTTTATAACGGGCCTTTTTGGTATTATTTTTATTTTGATGTGGACCTGCACCGATCATGTTTTATGCAGGGATAATTATAATTTATTATGGGCATGGCCAACACATATGCTCGTTACATTTTTTGTTGGCAGTAAAAAGGATCTTGTAAAAAAATATTTTGCGCTTACTGCGATCTTTTTAGGATTGCTATTATTGGTATGGTATTTTTTACCACAACAGCTCAACACATCATTGATCCCCGTAATATTATTGTTAATTTACAGGAGCACTGCAAGGTGCATATCACCTGCGAACACACTTAACAATGCAACGTAAAAATGCTTATTATAAAGACTGCGCCATACACTACAAGGTTTTTGGTAAGGGAAGGCCGGTTGTATTGCTACATGGATTTGCAGAAGATGGAGACGTATGGCATTACCAGGTTAATTTTTTGAAAGATTATTATCAGCTTATCGTTCCGGATATTCCGGGTAGTGGCAGATCTACCCTTTGGCAAAATGATATCAGCATGGATACATTAGCCGAATCTATAAAAGCAATATTGGATGCTGAACAAATAACCAGCTGCACGATCATTGGCCATAGTTTGGGTGGCTATATCACATTAGCTATGGCAGAAAAATATCCTGCGCTGTTAAATGGCTTTGGTTTGTTTCATTCATCTGCTTTTGCAGATAGTGAAGAAAAAAAACAGGCAAGGTTAAAATCAATTGAGTTCATTAAAAAGAATGGTTCTCTTGCTTTTGTAAAGTCTACTACGCCGGGTTTATTTGCCGGCCAGTTTACAAAGAACCACCTGAAAGAGATCAATTCGCTGGCCGATAATGGAAAAAACTTTGTCGAAGAAGTTCTAATTCGTTATTACGAAGCAATGATAAACCGGCCCGATAGAACCGCTGTTTTATCAAATTTTTCCAAACCGATCCTGTTTATTATGGGGGAACATGACAAAGCTGTTCCCCTCGATATTTCTTTAAAACAATGCTATTTACCTTCCATTTCGTACATTTTTATCCTAAAAAACAGCGCACATATGGGAATGTGGGAAGAAAAGGGTACCGCAAATATGATCTTGCTGGACTTTCTTAAAGCTGTTACTATCTAATCATTGACAAAAAAGTAGCGTTTTTACTACAATCCTTCCTATGCTAATCTGCGTAGGTAAAACATCATTTTAATTGGGGGAAACATCAATTTTAACTAATTTGTATTCAACACTTTATTAAAAAGTATTTATGAAAAAGTTCACTCTGTCTGCTATGTTGGCCATTTCTTTATTATTGGGCCATAAAGCTTCTGCACAAAAATTAATAGCACAGGAAGATTGCCATGACTCGGTAATTATGCAGGAGGCAGACAGTGTTGAAGCAGCATACACCAAGGCCGGTTATCTTTTATTGAAAGCATCATCAGTTAGCATGCAAAGTCAATATGAATTGCCGATCGTTTTGCCTTTGAATAAAGGAGACTGGTACCAGTTTATATTCATCGGTGATCCCGGATCGGTGCTGTATGAAACAAGGATATATGATTGGAATGAAAAACAGCTTCAGTACCAGAAAAAGAATCACGGCGATTCGAGTTATAATATAATTGATTGTTCTTTTGTGCCCGATGTATCACAATATTATATGATCAAACCTTTACAGGTTAATAAGAAGAAGAAAAAAATGTGCGGCTATGTTTTACTCTTCAAGAAAACCAGCTAAATTTTTTTAAGGCGCTAATGAAATTCTTATTTGCACACCTGCCTTGGTATTGGTAGTTGGTACGCTTGAAGAAATATACGGAACTACCCTGGTTCGCTGAAAGTATAATTTTATATTTACCCGGTTACTTAATGTATAGTCGATCGTTGGTGACAACGTGATCTCCCTGCTACCGCTTGTTGCATAGCTTGTACCTGCATCCAATACACTATTGGACGATACGTTATCGACGACCTTGAGATCGAAACGGAAATTCATTTCATTATCAAGTGTCGTCCCTCCTTTTTTATTTAATATTTTGGGGAGCTTTAATCCTGCCAATAATTTTATCCCCTTCTTTCGGTAACCCGCACCGATAGACCAGCTTGTTGAACGCGTTTCTGCTAATTCAAAGTTGGATAAACTTAAACTGAGTATACGTGATTTGCTATATTCAAATTTTGCCTGCAGTTTATTAACCATCGTTACATCTATCCCGATCAAAGGAGAGAATTGTTCCTGCATGGTGATATTCGGAACAAGAAAATAAGGAACATAACTTCTGGATACCGTATCGTAAAAAGAAGGATACCCATACTTTGATTCATCCTGGTAATTTAATGCCGATGTAAATCCATCAATACTTAAAGTACCGCTATAGCCATGCGTTAACGTGATATTGGTAAAGATCTTTTTCAATTGTTTGATCTTGCTTAAGCCGCTATAGGTAAGCTTCCAATTGGGCCTCGGTATCATTCCATGAAAAGGATTGTATTTTATATTAGGGTTTTGTTCGCTGATCAAAGCGATCTTGTGTGCATCTTGTCCGCTATACGCTGCTATAAAAGCCGGCAATAATACATCTGTTGAATACCTGCCATAACCATAATAATAACCATTCGCATCAGGAGTTGTGCTACCACCGCCAATGCCATAAATATTATATTTATTTACTGAACCTACTCGCTGAGAAACGATAACCCTGTTATCCTGAAATTGTAAAAAAGTTTTCGACACTGTATTGGGATTGAAATTCCCGAACAATGTTTTGAAAGAAGTATAGCTTATATCGTAACCACCACCACCGTACGGACTTAAATGTCCGAAATTCATTCCCGTGCCGGTTGTGTCTTTAAATAATTCTGAATAGTTTTTATTCAATGTTTTACTGACACTGATATTAAGTGTAAAATCTTTTACCGGTTGTATCAATGCAGAGAGCGATAAACGCTGTGTATATGATTGTTGAAACAGGTCACTAAATGTGCTGTCTTTTGATATCAATCCTTTTTTGGCAGCATTGTTTAGCCAGTTGGTATCTGGTTGGGCTCCTAAAATGAACGCCAGCCCGGGTTCCATACTTCTCCAGTTTTGTCCGAGAGCTTGTGTACTATCGGTATAGCCCGGCAAACGCGTATTGGCATTTTCAGAGAAAGATGCCGTTAC
>DATHHR010000107.1:0-5777 GCA_035317105.1 Ferruginibacter sp.
TACCTCTTTCTATAAAGTAGAAAATGGTAAACGCCTGTATTATGATATTCCATCAAAAGAATACAAAGCAATACCGGGCGGTGAGGCATTTATCGTGATGAAAAATTTTGAATCACAAACTGTTTGGAAAAATGCCGCCTGCCGTGCTTACTATTTAGGCGATGATGTTCTAGGATTAGAATGGTACACAAAAATGAACAGCATCGGTGGCGAAGTATTAGAAGGTATTCAAAAATCCATTGCATTAGCAGAAGAAAAATACAAAGGTTTGGTGATCGCCAACGAAGGATCAAATTTTAGCGCCGGTGCAAATATCGCCATGATATTTATGATGGCCATTGAGCAGGATTATGATGAGATAGATATGGCCATCAGGCAGTTTCAAAATACGATGATGCGTGTTCGTTACTCAGGTATTCCTGTTGTTGTTGCACCTCATGGTTTGGCATTAGGTGGCGCTTGTGAAATGAGTTTGCATGCTGATAAAGTTATTCCCGCCGCAGAAACATATACCGGTTTGGTAGAAGTTGGTATCGGCGTAATTCCCGGCGGTGGCGGAACAAAAGAATTTGTATTGAGGGCAACAGATGAAATGCATCCCGGCGAAGTGGATACACTCACTTTACAAAATCGTTTCTTAACCATCGCGACAGCAAAAGTAGCTACCTCCGCTTTTGACGCATACGATATGGGCGTTTACAGAAAAGGAAGAGATATTATAAGCATTAACCAGGGCAGAAGAATTGCTGAAGCAAAAGATGCCGTTATTAATTTGTATGATGATGGTTATGTGATGCCGGTGCAACGTAAAGATATACGCGCTTTAGGCAGATCGGCATTGGGTGTTATGTACGCAGGCATCAATGGTATATGGCGCGGCAATTATGCAACAGATCATGATGTGGTGATCGCTAAAAAACTGGCTTATGTAATGTGTGGCGGCGATTTAACAGAACCTTCTTTAGTAAGCGAACAATATTTATTAGATTTGGAAAGACAAGCATTCTTAAGTCTTTGCGGTGAAAAGAAAACCTTGGAAAGAATACAAAGCGTTTTAAAAACCGGAAAAACTGTAAGAAATTAAATCATAGAATCAATGAAACAATATTTTTTCTTTCTGTTACTGATCCTTTTTATTTCGTTCTCTTCGTTTATAATGCACAGAAATAGCACAGTGCACCAGCCCGAAACCATAACAGATTCTACACCTGCGCCAGCACAACTTGATAGCGTTTGGATCGGCAGCGGCTATGGCTGGACGCATGGCACTTATCATTGGATCCCAGCACATTGGGAAGCTGCAAAAAACAAGAAGAAATCTCATCCTGCTACAGTGGTTACCAGCGTACCCGTTAAAGATTCAACAACAAAAGATTCTTCAACAGTAACAAAAGTTCCTGCCAAAGATTCGGCTGCAAGCGCCGATGGAAGGGTATTCGTAAAAGGCCACAGGGAATTACAACACAATAATTATGTTTGGGTTCCCGGGCATTGGGTAGCTGCGGATGCTCCTGCAAAATAAAATTTTATTTTTTTACAAGCTCTCGCAAGGCCGATTCGATAGTAGGATATAAAAAACTAAATCCTGCCTGCTGTATTTTTTTAGAGCTTACGGTAGCGCTTTTTAATACTTCAATACTTCTTTCTCCTAACATAATTTGTAAAACAAATTTTGGCACATGCGCAGCGATATAAAATTTTCCGCGCATTTCTCTTGCTAACGTTAGCGTTAATGTTGCGTTAGTAACAGGTGTTGGCGAAACAGCATTATATATACCACGCACCTGTTCATTTTCGATCGCCTCAATATACAACCGGCAGAGATCATCAATATGGAGCCAGCTTACTACCTGTTTGCCATTTCCTAAAATACTGGCAACGCCATATTGTAATGGTTTCTTAAATTCTGCCAAGGCACCGCCTTCCCCACTCAACACAATTCCTGTTCTTAGTATAACCAATCGTTTGCCCAGTTGCTCCACAGGTGTTATACGCTCTTCCCAGAGCCTGCAGGTTTCTCCTAAAAAACTGGTATCTGCTTTATCCGTTTCAATAAATGCTTTTACAGGAACTGCATCAGGTCCATACCAGCCAATGGCTGAAGCGCTCACTATTGTTTTTATTTTATTAGCGTTATTTTTTAATGTAGTAATAAGTAGCTCGCTGCTTTTAGTTCTACTATCCTGTATTTCTTTTTTGTATGCTGCTGTCCATTTTTTATCTACAACACCTGCGCCGGCTAAATGAATAATGTGATCAGCTTTTTGCATTGCGGCCACGTCAATGGTTTGTTTTTTTATATCCCAAATTGCATAGCTTACGTTGCTCTCCAATACGGCACTGTTTTGAGGCAACTTTCTTGTTAAGATGATCACTTTGTAGCCTTTCTCCAGCAATTTTTTTGTTAATTCTTTTCCGATGAGGCCCGTTCCGCCGGTAATTAATACTGTCTGCATAATGTTATTATTAACTACAAGTTATAAAAATGGTTGCAATTAAAAGTGTACTTTTAATTGTTAAAATACCCATGTATGAGCCGCCGTTTTCTTGCCATCTTTTTACTGTTTATTTTTCCCGTATTTTCTTTTCCGCAGATCATCTCTTACTCTGATCCGATAAAAGGCGATCCAAGAACTGATTTCCAAATAATCGGCAAAGTAGGTGGCAACATCATCATATTCAAAAATGTCAAAGATGATTACAATATCACTGTGTATGACAATGAAATGAAGCTAAAAGAAACAGTGCCGCTTGATTTCCTCCCAGACAAAACATTCAATGTAAATTATATCGCTTACCAAAATTTCTTCTACCTTATCTATCAATACCAAAAGAAAAGGATCGTCTATTGCTCAGCAGTAAAAGTAGATGAAGATGCCAAAGTTATAGGCCAGCCAATTAATATTGATACTACAGATATTGGGAACCATGTCAATAAAATATATGCTGTTGTTAACAGTGAAGACAAACAAAAAATAATGATCGCTAAAACGCTGCAACAAAATGATGCGTTGTCGATCACTACAATGTTGTTCGACAATACACTGCAATTGATCAAAAAAGCACACCAGGATTTTTCTTATAACGATGACAGAACCATTTTTAATAATTTATTTGTTGATAACGATGGCGACCTGTTTTTCAACATAGCCACAAAAAATTATGGGAAAGATTATTATTACAAGTTGGATATTGTTACCAAACCTGCGCTGGCAGATTCTTTTTCAATAAATAATATTGATCTGAAAGAAAAATACATAACTGATATTTATGTAAAGGTTGATAATATCAACAAACATGCTATACTCAACGCTTTTTTTTATACAGAGAAAAGAGGTAATGTGCAGGGCATTTATGCAAACGTGTGGGATAAACAAACCAATAGTCCGCAATCGAATGTATTTATTTCTTTCGGAGATTCGGTACGCCAGGCGCTAAAAAGAGAAGGCCGCATGAAAGAAGCCCTAAATAATTTTCAGATAAAAAATGTTACCGTTAAAAAAGATGGCGGTTATATTTTAATGGCAGAAGATTATACTGCCCAGCAATCGGGCGGCACCATTAATAATAATCCATATTATTTTAACCCTTTCTTTAATCCATACGGTTTTAATACACCATCTGTCACCACCTATTATTGTCAAAATATCTTTATCGTAAGCATTGATAAAAATGGTATGCCCGAATGGAATAATGTTATAGCAAAAGATCAATACCACGATAATGACGACAACCCCTTATCTTTCTTTACTTTTAATACGGGCGGTGAGATACATTTATTTTTCAACGAAACAATAAAAAGAACCGAGTATTTATCTGATATAAGTGTAAAGGCAAATGGCGATATCAATAAAAATGCGGAGATAATGCCTACAAAAGGTTACGGGTTTTTACCCAAATTCGGCAAGCAGGTTGGCGCTAAACAATTCATTCTGCCTTGTGTTCGCAATAATGCTATTTGTTTTGCAAAGATCGATTACTAAAGAACAATTTTTTAAAGCGATAATAATTGGGCATTTTTGCAATTATAAAATACTTATTCAATAGCTGTGACAGGTACATTCAAAGCAAATAATCCTTATAATCCTTTTTTACTTTTAGTATATGGGATATTGCTGAAACTCACCATGTTTTTGTACCCTGTTATTCCGCAAACCCAACAGACAGACGGTTTTCTATTTAAAATATTATTGGCGCAGCTGGCGCCAATTGGCCGGGCCATTCCTTTTATTTATCCTGCCATTACTTTCAGCTTATTATTTACGCAGGCCATTGGTTTTAATAAGCTGGTAAATGATCACCGGTTAATGCCCAAACCTAATTATTTAACCGCAATGAGTTACCTGCTCATTACTTCGCTTTTTAAAGAATGGAATATATTATCGGCGCCATTGATCATCAACACACTGCTGATATGGGTTTGGGCGCGCATGAGCGGCTTATATAATACACCCAATCCAAAAACATCCTTGTTTAATATTGGGATCGCTATCGGGCTTTCTACTTTTTTTTATTTCCCTTCCATCACTTTTACAGCGCTGGTTATTTTTGGATTATTAGTGACGGGCAGGTTCAAAGCAGCAGATTGGCTGATCGCATTTATGGGCATTTTAACTCCCTACTATTTTCTATTATCCTGGGCATATTTAACCGACAGGCTCAAGAAGTATAAATTCCCAGGCATTAGTATGAGCTTACCTCATTTTAACCAATCCAGCTGGGAAGTTGCAGCAATGGTTATTGTTTTATTTGCAGCCGCAACCGGCATTTTTTTTATACGCAAAAACTTCCTGCGCCAACTGATCCAGGCTCGCAAAAGCTGGAACCTGGTATTTATTTATTGTGCCGTAGCCGTTTGTATCCCATTCATCAACGCTACCCATACCTTCGAATACTGGATCTTATGCGCCGTGCCCCTATCAGCCTTCATTGGTGCTGCATTTCTTTACCCTAACCGAAACTGGTTTCCCTCAATATTACACTGGCTGATGGTAGCTTTTGTAATTGCTTTCAGTTACTTCGTTCGATAAATTGAACAGGTATTTGTACCTTTGCCCTGGTTATTTTGTTACCGGCTTTAGTGTTTACTATCAACATCGTTGTTGTTGATAATCCCGTTTTTTACAGGACACTCACTTCAGCAGCAGTACAAAACCGAACAAATCAATACATTACACCTAAAATCACACACATACCATGAAGTTTGGCGTTGTAGTTTTCCCCGGCTCAAATTGCGACAGGGACATGATAGAAGCTCTAAAAGTTGACCTTAAACAAGAAGTGATCGAGCTTTGGCATAAAGACAAGGACCTAAGTATGTTCAGTACCGATGATTGCATCGTGATCCCCGGCGGCTTTAGCTATGGCGATTATTTACGCTGTGGTGCCATCGCTAAATTTAGTCCGATGATGCAAAGCGTAGTAACGTTCGCTAACAAAGGCGGTAAAGTATTGGGTGTTTGTAATGGCTTCCAGATTTTATGCGAAGCTGGTTTATTGCCCGGTGCTTTATTGCGCAACGCGCACCAACAATTTGCCTGCAAAAATGTATATATAAAAGAAGCTGCTTCAGAAGGCGGCGCTGCATTAAAGATACCTATTGCCCATGGCGAAGGAAGGTACCATGCAGATGATAAAACATTGGAACAATTAGAAATGCACCGCCAGATCATTTACCGTTATTGCGATGAAGAAGGCAATGTAACAGCCGCAGGCAATCCCAATGGCGCCATCCATAATATCGCGGGCATCTGCAACAAAGAAAGAAATGTATATGG
>DATHHR010000108.1:0-3964 GCA_035317105.1 Ferruginibacter sp.
TTTTAGTCCTACAGACTAAATATAAAAAGCCTCCAAATTATATTTCAGAGGCTTTTATAACTAAAGTTAAAATTATTTTTTCGAATACATCACTTCTTTCACTACTCTCACTACTTTATCAACGTTTGGAAGGTAAGCTGCTACAAGGTTTGGCGCATAATGCATTGGCGCATCCGCGGAAGTAACCCTGCGGATAGGTGCATCTAAATAATCAAATCCTTCCTTTTGTATGCGGTAAGTAATTTCAGATGATACAGAAGCAAACGGCCATTGTTCTTCAACAATTACCAAGCGGTTTGTCTTTTTTACACTTTGTAAAATAGTGAACCAATCCATCGGACGAATAGTTGCCAGATCAATAACTTCTGCTTCAATGCCTTCTTTTGCCAATTCTTCAGCTGCGTTAAGCGCCACTTTCATCATCTTATTAAAAGAAACGATCGTTACATCTTTACCTTCGCGTTTAATGAAAGCTTTACCGATCGGTAAAATATATTCTTCTTCAGGAACATCACCTTTTTCACCATAACAAACTTCACACTCCATAAAAACAACAGGATCATCATCACGGATAGCTGCTTTTAATAAACCTTTACCATCGTATGGATTGCTAACAGAAATAACTTTTAACCCGGGAATGTTTGCATACAAAGCTTCAAAAGCTGTAGAGTGCTGTGCACCTAACTGGCCGGCGCTGCCACCCGGTCCGCGAAATACGATCGGACAACCAACCTGGCCGCCGCTCATTGCCAACATTTTAGAAGCTGTATTTAATATCTGATCTAAAGGAAGTACCGCAAAGTTCCAGGTCATAAATTCAACGATCGGGCGTAAACCATTTTGTGCCGCACCCACAGCGATCGCTGTAAAACCCAGTTCAGCAATAGGCGTATCAATTACTCTTTTTTCTCCAAATTCATCCAGCATACCCTGACTTACCTTATAGGCACCATTGTATTCCGCTACTTCTTCTCCCATTAAAAAAACCCTTTCATCACGTCTCATTTCTTCCTGCATCGCTTCGCGTAATGCTTCTCTAAAGGCTATCTGTCGCATTGATTAAATTTAGTTGTTATCGGTTATTATCTAAAGTACCGCAAATTTATTCTATCGCAGCGATACGAACAAATTAAACCCCCAACCCCCTGAAGGGGGCTTTGTTGCAGGGTTATTTGATGTTTATAAGACTATTTGGCCAGGCATCAGTAAACGATTAAGCTTCAGTGGCGTCGCACATTTCGTCATTTTTACTAATATTTAGCATATTTTTTACTACAGAACTTTCTTTTTTTAAATATGAAGCTTATTCTCATTACCAAAGCTTTTTATCAATAAGAAACTTCTTTATTTTATCATAATAAACAGGGCCAGTGGAAATTATTGGTTCTCCTAAATGCTCTGGTTTTGGATTAAATATAAAGATAGCTCTGAATGGATCTTGTGGTCTATTGGATTTATTTGTAAAGCGTATTTTTAAATAATCAATCAAAGTATCACTTTGCTGTAAACCATTTCTATAGTTAACTCCGTAGATTAAGGATTGTTGTAGGTTGTTTAATGTAAAATCATCATTAAAGGTATAATTAGGATTAGATGTAGCTATAATGAATTCATATCCATCGTTTTTTATGGATGGATAATCTTTACTTAGCAAAATGAAAATATTTGTGTCTTTAAGATTATGAGCTAAATATTCATTATTGCCTTGTATCGTAATGAGAAATGATACTTGGTCTTTATTATATTTTATTGTTCTTGGATTATTTTGTCCTTGAGGGCTTGATATAACAATCGACGGCGTTTCTTCAATAGGGATAGCTTTAGTAACGATAGTATCAGAAGTTCTATGGACATTCCCGTTATTATCTATATAAAGTTTAAAATAAGCTAAGCTGTTATTATTACTGCTCTTAATAGAGTCCTCTATTTCTTTCTTATCAGCTGTTCTTATAGAATCTGTGATATGTTTATCAAGGGAAGTTTGGACTTTATCATCACAGCTTTTATAAAGGGTAAGAAGTAGTATCAATACTATGATAGAAATATCCGTAATTAATTTACAGGCATTAAATTTCTTTTTTCTAAATTCTCTAATTAATGCTAATATCGGAACAATACTGCCAAGGAAAGCTATGTAATTTGTAACATTAAATATCGGGTCGGATATCAGTAGGGTTATCATTTCTATTTATCTCTTTATTTCAGTACAATTTAACATAATTCACAACTATCACGCTGGCCTCATTTTAAAAGCGTTAAGAAATTTTACTTGCTTGGCGTAAAAAAAATGAAATTGATGTTACAAATGTCAATATTTAACTGAAGTTAGTAAGTCGCACAAAAGCTAGGATATATTCAGCAGTCGTAACTAATTTCATTTTAGCCACGCAAGTAAAATTTTAGCTTTTAAAATGCAGCCTTGATCTTTTTTGTATCAAGACAAAAAAGTAAATGAACGCTAAAAAATATTCTCAATAACAATAGCAGAAGCACCACCACCACCATTACAAATCCCCGCCGCTCCATAACGTGCATTATTAGCTTTCAACACATTGATCAGTGTAACAACAATTCTTGCGCCGCTGCAACCAAGCGGCTGGCCAATAGAAACCGCACCACCATGCACATTTACTTTTGAAGGATCTAAATGCATGCGCTTGCTGTTTTTAATTCCAACAACGGCAAAAGCCTCATTCAGTTCCCAATAAGCAATATCAGACATCTGTAAACCCGCTTTGGCAACAGCTTTCGGCACAGCGATCGATGGAGTTGTAGTGAACCATTCAGGAGCCTGTTCTGCATCAGCATAAGAAATAATTTTAGCAATAGGCTTTAATCCAAGCGATTCCATTTTTTCTTTACTCATTAAAACCAATGCCGCCGCACCATCATTCATCGTTGATGCGTTAGCGGCAGTAACAGAGCCATCTTTTATAAAAGCAGATTTTAGTTCCCGTATCTTATCAAACTTTACATTAAAAGGCTCTTCATCTTTAGAAAATAAAATAGGATCGCCTTTGCGTTGTGGAATTGATACCGGTACAATTTCATTATCAAATTTTCCTGTATTAATTGCAGCCTGGCTACGCTTATAACTTTCAATAGCAAATGCATCCTGGTCTTCTCTACTAACGCCGCAGGTAGACGCACATAGTTCAGCAGCATTGCCCATCGCTTTGCCATCGTACACATCCGTTAGTCCGTCTTTTGCCAAGCCATCAATGAACTGCGTATTGCCGTATTTGTTTCCCCAGCGAATGCTATCTGCGTAAAAGGGAACATTGCTCATACTTTCCATACCGCCGGCTACGACAATACTGGCATCGCCTAAAGCAATGCTTTGTGCAGCTTGCGTGATCGCTTTCATTCCGGAGGCACATACTTTATTCACAGTGGTACAATTGACTTCATTTGGTAAGCCGGCAAATTTTGCAGCTTGCCTTGCAGGCGCTTGTCCGAGGTTGGCTTGTAGTACACAGCCCATTAAAACATCTTCCACTTGTTCGGGTTGTATACCGGCTTTTTCAACAGCGCCTTTAATAGCGATGGCACCTAATTGGGTGGCAGAAAGATCTTTTAAAGAACCTCCGAAACTGCCGATCGGCGTACGAACTGCGGAGACAATATATACTTCTTGCATATAGCTTATTTATACTACTAAGTTACTGAATGTTTAGGGTATGTACGATGTTGGATGTATGAGGTACGATGTAAAAAAACAATTCAAGTTTTGGATTTTGATTATTTGTGATTTGGGTTTTATTTTTTATGTCAAGCATAAAAAAATCCCTCACATTTTTGTGAGGGATCCAATATAGTGTGTATTGAAGATATTAATAATCTCTTCCACCGCCACCGCCAGAACCGTATCCGCCGCTGCTTCTACCGCCGCCGCTTCCACCACTTCTGCCGCCACCGCCGCCGTATCCGCCGCCGCTACTTCTACCGCCGCCGCCGCCGCCGT
>DATHHR010000109.1:0-31228 GCA_035317105.1 Ferruginibacter sp.
TAAATGGAGAAGGAGGGTTTGCCTGGTCTGCTAATGCGGTTTGCGCGCAACGAAAACCTATGGAGCTTGAAGATTGATCTTCATCCAAAAAGCGGCGTTCGCCAGGAGATAACCAGTAAGGCCTGTCGTTCCAGCCGCCACCTTTATATACCCTTGATTTATCACCGATCAAAGTTGTATTACCCGTATCGTAAAATGAATGGCTGGCAGAATCTCCATCCTGTACGTTGGTATCATTATTATGTTTGTAATTACGGCGGTTCTTCGTTTCCTGATCACTAACATCTACTTTTTTTAAATGCCCGGTAGAATCTCTTTCAAATTGTCCGGATGCATTTTTGTAGAGCTTTTGATTTTTATTGCCACGATAAGGATTATCCGGAACATCAGCAGGCGTTAGTGGCCTGTAGATATCTCCGCACCATTCACTAACGTTACCGCACATGTTATATAAACCAAAATCATTTGGAAAAAAAGATTTGACCGTAGAGGTGATCGCAGAACGATCATTTAAGCCACCAACCACACCCATATTATCACCACTGCGTTGTTTAAAATTAGCTAAGAATGCACCTTGCATGTGTTCAACCTTTGTATCGCGCAAACCAGTTGGGTTTTTGCTCCAGGAATAAACCTGTTGGTCAACATCCATCTCATCATCTAAACTACCACTCGGTTCTTTTTTCTTTTGATCGAAATTTTGCGTTGTTTGCCCGTATGCGGCATATTCCCATTCAGCCTCTGTTGGCAGGCGATAGCCGGGATTGATGATACCATCTTCCATTTTAACACTACGTGGCTTACCTGCTACATCCTGGATAGCAGAATTTTTTGGATTGGCTTTATTCTTGATCGCACCAGGATCGTTCAAATATGTATCGGTAGCAAAAGAACCGCTGGCGCCACCACCTTGTGTTTCTTTTTGTGTAAAGTCTTTTTTAAGGAAACCTTTCTTTTCTAATTTCAATTCATTTACCCTGTCTGTCCTCCAAATACAAAAATCTCTTGCCTGTAGCCAGCTAACACCTACAACGGGATAAAAATTATAGGCAGGGTGGCGGAAATAAAACTCAACATAAGGTTCATTGTACGCCAATTCCTCGCGCCAGCATAGGGTATCAGGTAAGGCTTTGTTCATTACTGCAGTATCACTTGGAAAGGTTTGATCTAACCAATTAATGTATTCGCGGTAATGTACATTGGCCACTTCCGTTTCATCTATGAAAAATGATGGTACGGTAATACGTTTTGGGGCGTTATTATTAAAGCCCATTACATCTTCCTGTTTGGAACCCATGATGAATGTACCGCCGGGAATATATACTAAACCAGGACCCGCTTTTGGAGCCTTGTATTTAGCCACATGAAAATTACCTTGATCTTTGTTATCATAGCTCCAGCCCGTCATGGAGGATTTATGCTTTGAGCTGCTTTTACACGCGGTTAAAGAGAAAGCCAGTATGATCAGGAGCAAGAAGTTGTTACGAGAAAATACAGTTAGCATGTGTGTCATTTTAATTAAAAGAGATCAACTCTTTACTTAATAAATAGAATAATGGGTACCCATTATCTTTTCAAAATGGCAAAGAAAAATCGCTTTTAATATTTCATAAAATGGTTAGTTTTTATGAATATGGCTTATAGTTAGGGTTTTGATAAGCTTAAACTATTTGGCGAATATACGATTTTTAGCAAAAAAACGTTCACGATGGTCGAAAATGACCTGCTTTTTAGGCTAAAAAGGAGATAGAGACCACAATTGGCGGCTATTTAACGTATCTGATTTTTAGTTAATTTAATGTTATATACATAAAAAGGGCAGCATTTTACTGCTGCCCAGGGGTATATCGTATAGGTAGATCCCGATCCGTCGATTACAAACCCATCTTCTTTTTTAGATTAGCGTCGATCGCATCTAAGAATTCTTCCGTGTACAGGTAGTGATCACCATGTTTTACTTTGTTGCCATGGATACAAACAGCCAGATCTTTGGTCATTTTACCGCTTTCTACTGTTTCGATACACACTTTTTCTAAGTTCAGGCAAAAATCGATCAATGGTTGGTTATTATCCAATTTACCACGGAAAGCCAAACCGCGTGTCCATGCAAAAATTGATGCGATCGGATTGGTAGAAGTTGGTTTACCAGCCTGGTGATCTCTGTAGTGACGGGTAACTGTTCCATGAGCTGCTTCCGCTTCCATTGTTCCACCGTCAGGTGTAACTAAAACTGAGGTCATTAAGCCAAGAGAACCGAAGCCTTGTGCTACCGTATCGCTTTGTACATCTCCATCATAATTTTTACAAGCCCAAACAAAATTGCCGTTCCATTTTAAAGCGCTCGCTACCATGTCATCGATCAAACGATGTTCGTAAGTAATGCCTGCTGCTTCGTATAAAGCTTTGAATTCATTTTGATAGATGTCTTCAAAAATATCTTTAAAACGGCCATCGTATTTTTTAAGGATCGTATTTTTTGTAGAAAGATACAAAGGCCATTTTTTGCTAAGTGCCATATTGAAACAGCTTCTTGCAAAACCAATGATACTTTCGTCTGTATTGTACATGCTCATGGCAACGCCGTCACCTTTGAAATTATATACTTCAAAAACCTGAGCTTCGCCACCATTTTCAGGCGTGAAGGTCATGGTTAATTTTCCTTTGCCTTTGATAACGGTATCGGTTGCACGATATTGATCGCCAAAAGCATGGCGGCCAACGATAATTGGTGCTGTCCAGTTGGTTACCAAACGTGGCACATTCTGCATTACAATTGGTTCGCGGAAAACAGTACCATCCAAAATATTGCGGATCGTGCCGTTAGGTGATTTCCACATTTGTTTCAGGTTGAATTCTTTTACCCTTGCTTCATCAGGAGTGATGGTAGCACATTTAATTCCTACGCCATATTTTTTAATTGCATTGGCAGAATCGATCGTAACCTGATCGTCCGTCTGATCACGGTATTCCATACCAAGATCGTAGTATTTAATATCCAGCTCCAGATAAGGAACGATCAATTTATCCTTAATAAATTTCCAGATGATCCTTGTCATCTCATCACCGTCTAATTCAACAACGGGATTTGCTACTTTGATTTTTGCCATTACTATAAATTGTTAGGTGTTTATTTTTAAGAATGGCAAAGGTATTGATTTCAAATAAAAATGGAGCAAACGATTGTTGCTCCATTTATTCAATACAATATGACCAGGCGACCTATAAATTTTTAATTATTTCATCAGCGAATTCACTGGTTTTAAGCAGTGTAGCGCCTTCTCTCATTAAATTGTAAAAATCGATCGTTACTTTTTTGTTGCGGATCGTTTTGCCAACGGAGTTAGTGATCATATCCGCCGCATCTCTCCAGCCCATATATTCCAACATCATCACACCGCTCAAAATAACGCTGGATGGGTTCATAGTATTGGTGTTGGCAAATTTTGGTGCCGTGCCGTGCGTTGCTTCAAATACTGCATGGCCGGTTAAATAGTTGATATTAGCTCCCGGGGCAATACCGATACCGCCTACCTGTGCTGCCAATGCATCACTGATATAATCTCCATTTAAATTTAGCGTAGCAATAACTGAATAATCTTGTGGCGCTAATAAGGCTTGTTGTAAAAAGTTATCGGCGATCGCATCTTTTACGATTACTTTTCCTGCGATAGCAGACAATTTCATTTCTTCATTAGCTACGGCTTCGCCACTTTCTTTTTTTGTTCTTTCCCATTGGTTCCAGGTGTATACATCGCCGCCGAATTCTCTTTCCGCTAATTCGTATCCCCAGTTTTTAAAAGCGCCTTCGGTGAACTTCATGATATTTCCTTTGTGCACGATCGTTAATGATGGTAATTTATTAGCTATCGCGAATTCTAATGCAGAGCGTATCAGGCGTTCACTACCTTCTTTACTCACAGGCTTAATACCCAATGAAGTTGTATGAGGGAAACGGATATTTTTTACACCCATTTCATTGATCAAAAAGTCTAATAGTTTTTGTGCCTGTGGCGTGCCGGTCATATATTCTATTCCTGCGTAAATATCTTCTGTATTTTCTCTGAAGATGGTCATCTCCACTTTTTCCGGTTGCCACATAGGTGAAGGAACGCCTTCGAAATATCGTACAGGGCGTAAACAAACATATAGATCCAGTTCTTGTCTGAGTGCAACATTCAATGAACGGATACCACCGCCAACAGGTGTTGTCAATGGTCCTTTTATCGACAATAAATATTCTTTAAAAGCATTCATGGTCGCTTCGGGCATCCAGCTTCCGGTTTCGTTAAAAGCTCTTTCACCCGCCAATACTTCCAGCCATTCTATTTTTTTTGAACCATGATAAGCTTTTTGGATAGCGGCATCAAAAACCCTTACAGATGCACTCCAAATATCCGGACCAATACCATCACCCTGTATAAATGGGATAATTGGATAGCTAGGAACATTTAACTTTCCGTCCGTCATTGTGATTTTTTCTGACATAAAAATTTATTGTAATTTATACTTTTTGAGTGGGGATGCTTAAAGATAATGGAAAATAGAAGGAATAGTCGCTAAAAAAATAAAAAATATTAAAAATTAATGTTACAATTAACCCATTCTTCATCAAAAATGACACCTTGGTACTTTTTATAAAAATTGATAGCTGGCTCGTTCCAATCTAAAACCTGCCAGGTAATGCCGGTGAATTGTTTGCCTTTTCCATCCTCTATTACTTTATCTACCAATAATTTTCCTAACCCTTTTCCACGGTATTTTTCTGTCACCAAAAGGTCTTCCAGGAATATTCTTTGTCCTTTCCAGGTTGAATAACGGGTATAACATAATGCAAAGCCTTGTACTGCGCCTTCCGCTTCTGCTACATAGGCCCACCAAACGGGGTTTGGTCCGAAACCGCTTTCTATAAAATGGTTAAAATCTACGGTTACCTGTTCAGGCGCTTTTTCGTAAATGGCCAGCTCATTCACCAATTCCATCATTCTTGTGCCGTCTTCTTTCGTTGCTTTTCTGATATTGATATCCATATTTTATTTTTTTGTCTGGTATTTTGTCTGAATTGGGATTCGCAGGATTAGTGGATTAATAGGATTTATTAACGCAAATTCCACAAATCAATTGAATCATAAAAATCAATTTAATCAATGGTTCAGACGTCTCCCAAATTAATTAACTTGCAGGTCATGCAACAATACTTACAATTACTACAGCATATTATAGATACCGGCAATGATAAGGCCGATCGTACAGGAACAGGCACCAGAAGTGTATTTGGTTATCAAATGCGTTTTGACCTGAGTGAAGGTTTTCCACTTGTGACGACAAAAAAATGTCACATGAAAAGTATCATTTATGAATTGCTGTGGTTCTTAAAAGGCGATACTAATATTGCTTATTTAAAAGAGAACAATGTAAAGATCTGGGATGAATGGGCAGATGAGAATGGAGATCTTGGTCCGGTATACGGAAAGCAATGGCGCAGCTGGGAAGGTGCGGGTGGAGTAGAAGTTGACCAGGTAAAAGATCTTATCCATCAGATAAAAACAAATCCTGATAGCAGAAGATTAATTATCAGCGCATGGAACGTAGCCGATCTGCCAAAGATGAAACTAATGCCTTGTCATTGTTTGTTTCAATTTTATGTAGCACCCCCCGACCCCCTAAAGGGGGAGAAAAGAGGCAGGCTTTCATGTCAGCTATACCAGCGCAGCGCAGACGTATTTTTAGGTGTGCCTTTCAATATCGCATCTTATGCATTATTTACAATGATGATAGCTCAGGTTTGCGAATTAGATCTAGGAGATTTTGTGCATTCATTTGGCGACGTGCATTTATATAATAATCATTTTGAGCAGGCGCATTTGCAATTAACAAGAGCGCCTTTTCCTTTGCCAACGATGAAAATCAATTCAGAAGTAAAAGATATTTTTGATTTTAAGTTTGAAGATTTTGAGTTGGTGAATTATGAATCATGGCCGGCTATTAAAGCGCCTGTTGCGGTTTAGGGAATAAGGAATACAAAATAAGGAATACAAAATAAGAAATAAGGAATAAGGAAGTTGAGAAGTATTCGGTTTTGTTATTTCTTAATAAATATCTGTAATAAAATATCCTATGGAAACTAAAAAATACAACCTCGAAGATAGGTTGGTAAAATTTGCATGTACGTGTTTAGACGTATGTGACTTACTTCCGAATACTAAAGTTGCACAAAATCTTGTTCATCAGTTATCAAAAAGTTCTACAGCAACTGCGTTAGTTTATGGGGAAGCACAAGCAGCCGAATCTCCGGCAGATTTTATTCATAAAATGAAAATTGTTTTAAAAGAAATAAGAGAGACTAGAATCAATCTTCGGATAATAAATGAAAAACCAATATTAATAGATGAGAAAATCAATATTGCATTTAAAGAAAGTAATGAATTAATGGCGATCTTTCTTAAAAGCATTGAAACTGCTAAGAAAAATAATATAAAATAACTCACCTTTTCCATCAATATGCGAATGCTAAAAAGAATTATAGTCTAAAACTTCCTTATTCCTTATTTTGTGTTCCTTATTTCTTATTATGATTATAAGTCTATTAGTTGCAGCAGCAGAAAACAATGCCATTGGTAAAAACAATCAGTTATTGTGGAACTTACCCAATGATATGAAGTTCTTCAAGAACACTACCTGGGGAATGACGGTAGTGATGGGCCGAAAAACTTTTGAATCTTTCGGCAAACAATTGCCTGGCAGAACAAATATTGTTATTACAAGAAATAAGGATTGGAAAGCCGAAGGCGCGATCGTTGTAGATACTTTGGATAAAGCTTTGGAAGAAGCAAAAAAGACAAACTGCAAAGAAATATTTGTGATCGGCGGTGGCGAGATATACAAACAATCAATGGATGTTGCCGATAAAATTTATATCACGAGAGTGCATGCAAGTTTCGATGCAGATACTTTCTTTCCTGCCATCGATGAAAGCAAATGGAAATTAGTTTCCAATGAAGATCATCCGATAGATGAAAAGCATGCATACGCATATAGTTTTCAAGTATGGGAACATATTTAAATGTAAAATGTTGAATGTAAAATATCGAATATAAAAGGTAAAGACCTTTGAAATTTGATGTTTCTTCAATTTTTACATTTTACATTTATTATTTTACATTTTACATTAAATTCTTTGTACACTCGTTTCCAGTTAGCAAAAAAATACCTGCGTTATTATTTTACAGCATCCAATGGAAGCGGCCATGGCGTGCACTCTCCGTTTGTATTTGATTTTATTACGAATGTGTTGAAAGATAAAAAACAATATAGCTGTTACAGAAAGATTGAAGAGCAAAGAAAGAAATTATTGACTGAAACAGCAATTGTTGAAGTAGAAGATTTTGGCGCAGGTTCTTCTGTTTTTAAATCGAATCATAGAATAGTAAAAAACATTGCGGCGACTTCTCTAAAACCAAAAAAGTATGCACAATTATTATTCCGGATAGCGCAGTATTATAAGCCTGAAACAATTATTGAATTAGGGACTTCATTGGGCATTACGACAGCTTATTTGGCTTCAGGAAATGCCGGATCAAAAGTTTACACTTGTGAGGGATCAAAAAATGTTGCATCGATCGCAGAAAATAATTTTGAAGAATTGGGATTGAAAAATATTGAATTGATCGAAGGGGATTTTGATCAAACAGTACAACCGCTTCTTTCTACACTAAATAAAATAGACCTGGCTTTTATCGATGGGAATCATCGAAAAGAACCTACGATGGAGTATTTTTTTCAGCTACTCCGGCACTCAACAAATACAACTATTCTCATATTTGACGATATTCACTGGAGTGCAGAAATGGAAGCGGCCTGGGTAACAATTCAGTCGAACCCGGCTGTTACACTAACGATCGACCTGTTTTTCATCGGGATCGTGCTGATAAATAATGATTTTAAAGTAACCCAGCACTTCTCCGTTGCATATTAATTTTTCCTATCTTCACGGCAATATCTACTATTTATGATAATTGGTGTATTAAAAGAACCAACTCCCGAAACCAGAGTTTCGCTACTACCAGAACATCTAACACTTCTGACAAAATGGAAAGTAGAAACATACATTGAGTCTGCCGCAGGCGTAACCGCTTTTGCGAATGACGATAAGTATAAAGAAGCCGGTGCAACCGTAACCAGTCGTGCCGAAGTATTAAAAAATTCCGATATCATTTTATCGTTCAACACTTTTTCTGATGCTGATATTTCCAGTATGAAAAAAGGCGCGATAGCTGTTGGGGTTTTTCAACCACTGTTTACGGCCAGTCTTATGAAAGAATGGGCTGGTAAAGGTTTGAGTGTGTTTAGTATGGATATGCTGCCACGTACAACGCGGGCGCAAAGCATGGATATATTAAGCAGTCAGGCTAATATCGCCGGTTACAAAGCAGTATTATTAGCAGCTAATGTTTATCCAAAATATTTTCCGATGTTCATGACAGCTGCAGGTAGTATCCCTCCTGCAAAAGTTTTAATTCTTGGAGCAGGCGTTGCGGGTTTACAAGCCATCGCAACGGCAAAAAGATTAGGATCTGTTATTGAAGTATTTGATACAAGGCCCGCAGTGAAAGAAGAAGTGATGAGCTTAGGGGCCAAATTCGTAGAGGTAGAAGGTGCTGCAGATGCAAGTAAAGCAGGTGGTTACGCAGTAGAACAAAGCGAAGAATTTATACAAAGACAAAAAGCAAAGATCGCTGAAAGCGTTGCTAAGGCAGATATCGTTATTACAACAGCGCAAATTCCCGGTAAAAAAGCGCCGATATTAATTACAACAGCGATGATAGAAGCCATGAAAAATGGCTCTGTTATCATCGACCTCGCTGCATCAACAGGAGGCAATACCGATCTGACAAAAAATGATACTACGGTTATTCATAATGGTGTAAGCATTGTTGGTAATTCAAGATTAGCATCTGATATGCCAAGTGATGCCAGCAAATTATACGGAAAAAATATCCTGAACTTTTTACAATTGATGATCGATAAAGACGGCAACATCAATTTGAATTTTGAAGATGACCTGATCAAAGGTTCATGCATTGCGCACAATGGTGAAATTGTAAATGACAGGGTTAAAGCTTTGATCGCTTAATTATTAAAAAAGATTTTTTATGAGACATATTCTTCAATGGGTATCGGACAATCAGCAGATCATCTACATAGTTATCCTGATGATATTTGTAGGTATTGAAGTGATCGGCCGTGTACCGAGTGTTTTGCATACACCTTTAATGAGTGGTGCCAATGCTATTCATGGTGTGGTGATCATCGGCGCGATCATCGTAATGGGTAAAGCAGAATCAGATAATTTATTAGCGATCATATTAGGCTTTCTGGCAGTTATTTTAGGAACGATCAACGTTGTTGGTGGTTTTGTAGTAACAGACAGAATGCTTGAAATGTTCAAAAAGAAAAAATAATCGGCGTAGGATCATACACGAATTTTATTCACTAATTACACGAATTAATATCTAATTCTCCAGCACCCCTTCAGGGGATGGGGGCAAAATAAATTACAATGGGCCTTAACTTACTTACCATTTGCTACCTGATCGGTTCGATCACTTTTATACTTGGACTAAAAATGTTGTCTAATCCTGCGACAGCAAGAAAAGGAAACTTAGTTGCAGCCTTTGGTATGACAGTAGCAATTTTAGGAACGATCTTTTTATACCGCAGTGCGGAAACAGGCCACCATCTTCATAATTTTATATGGATATTCGGCGGTTTGCTGATCGGAGGAATTGTAGGAACATTATCCGCAAAGAAAGTTAAGATGACCTCCATGCCGGAAATGGTGAGTTTATTTAACGGAATGGGTGGTGCTTGCGCCGCATTAATTTCTTTAGTTGAATTCAATCATATCTCAAGAGGATTATCGCAAATATCAATGGTGTTTACTGATATCAGCCTTATCAGACCAACAGTTTTAATTATTGTTATCGGATTGATCATAGGTTCTGTTTCTTTCGCAGGGAGCATGATCGCCTGGGGTAAATTAAATGGCAAAGTGAAAGATTATAGTTTCACAGGACAAAACATTTTCAATTTATTTTTATTGGCTATTGCGATCGGCGCAGCAACTTATTTAGTAATTGATCCTACACAAACATATTTACTGTATTGTATTTTGGGCTTAGCATTAGTGTACGGTATTTTATTTGTGTTACCGATCGGTGGTGCGGATATGCCTGTTGTAATTTCATTGCTGAATTCTTTTACAGGTGTTGCAGCAGCATGCGGAGGGTTCTTGTATAATAACAAAGTAATGTTGACCGGTGGTATTCTTGTTGGTGCAGCAGGTACATTGTTAACGATACTAATGTGTAAAGCAATGAACCGTTCATTGGTTAATGTATTGGTTGGTTCATTTGGCGGAAGCAAAAATACAGCAGCTGGCGGCGGGTCAAAAGACCAGGGCGCTTATAAAGAAATTAGTTTGAGCGATGCCGCAATGGTAATGAGCTACGCAAATAAAGTAATGATCGTTCCGGGATACGGATTGGCTGTAGCGCAGGCACAGCATACTTGTCATGAGTTAGAAAAAATATTGACCGAAAAAGGTGTTGAAGTAAAATACGCGATTCATCCGGTAGCAGGGCGTATGCCCGGCCACATGAACGTGTTATTAGCAGAAGCAGATGTGAGCTATGATGTATTGTTAGAAATGGAACAGGCCAACGATGAATTTAAAACAACAGATGTTGTATTGATATTAGGAGCGAACGATGTGGTGAATCCTGCCGCAAAAAATGATCCTGCTTCACCGATTTACGGTATGCCGATATTGGAAGTGGAACAAGCTAAAAATGTGATCGTAAATAAACGCAGCATGAAGCCCGGTTACGCCGGTATCGAAAATGATCTTTTCTTTCAACCAAAAACCTCTATGTTGTTTGGCGATGCAAAAAAAGTATTACAGGATCTCTGCGCCGAAGTAAAAGCGATTTAATTTTTGTATCGGCATTTGTTCATCTGGCAACATCGTTGTGTCACTCACTTGTACTGCATACCTTCGCGCGGCAAATACAAATTTCAAACATTTAAATAGACAGACAATTACATGTTACTCCATCACGTATTATTCTGGGTTAAACCGGAAACAACAGCAGAACAAAAAGCAGCTTTCGAAAAAGGCTTAGAATCTTTAACAGGCGTTCCAACAGCACAGGCTGTGTATGTAGGTACACCGGTTACATCGATCAACCGCCCTGTTGTTGATACAACCTATACGTTCTCATTAGTAATAATTTTCGATGACCTTGCAGGACATGATGTTTACCAAACCCATCCGGTGCACAAAGCATTTTTAGAAAGCTTTAAGCAATACTTCGAGAAGGTTGTTATTTATGACGCAGAATAAAATAAAAATATTTGTCGCTACCCCAATCACTTGTACGATCGTTAGATAAGATTCCCGGCTTCGATAAAGAAGCCTTCGAAAAAGTACATGCATCAGGCGAGCAAATAACTTCGGTGAGATTGAACCCGAAAAAAATATTCGATATTCAATCTTCCATATTACATACAGCAGAAAAAGTGCCTTGGAACAATTACGGTTATTACCTTCCTGTACGACCATCATTTATTACCGATCCATTAATTCATGCAGGCGCTTATTATGTACAGGAAGCCAGCAGTATGTTTTTGGAAGAAGCGTTAAAGCAGACAGTCGACCTATCTCAGCCAATAAAAATATTAGATCTCTGTGCAGCGCCGGGTGGCAAATCAACTTTGATACAATCCATTATTTCCGATTCCAGTTTATTGGTGAGTAATGAAGTGATCAAAACAAGAGCAAGCATCTTATCAGAAAATATTACAAAATGGGGCGCCACGAATGTAGTAGTAACCAATAATGATCCAAAAGATTTTCAGCGCCTGGAAAGTTATTTTGATGTGATCGTTGTAGATGCACCTTGTAGTGGCAGCGGCTTATTTCGTAAGGATCCGGAAGCGATCACGGAGTGGAGCGAGCAAAATGTACAGCTCTGCCATCAACGACAGCAAAGGATACTAGCCGATATATTGCCTTCTTTAAAAGAAGGTGGGATATTAATTTATTCAACTTGTTCTTATTCAAAAGATGAAGACGAAGAAATTTGCGATTGGTTAGTGAATGATTGTCACTTGGCATCTATTAAATATTTTTTGCATCCCGATTGGAACATTATCGAAACAATATCTGAATTGCACAAAGCCTATGGCTATCGATTTTATCCTGATAAATTAAAAGGAGAAGGTTTTTTTATAGCCGCTTTCAAAAAAAGTGGTATGGGTGAAACAGAAAGACGCGCAAATAAACCTCGTACCAAAACAGAAAAAATAACGGATAAGGAATTAGCCATACTTAAACCACTATTAAAAAATCCACAGGATTTCGCTTTTATCAAATTGAAAGAAGAAGTGTTAGCTATACCAGCCCAATTCGCGGATGAATTAGCCATATTACAATCTGCCTTATACATAAAAAAAGCCGGCGTAAAGCTGGGTACTATCATCCGCGATCAATTGATACCAGATCATGAGCTCGCTTTAAGTACAATTATCGCTGCTGATATACCAACACTGGCGGTTGACAAAGAAACAGCCCTTCAATATTTAAGAAGAGAAGAAATTAAATTAGAATCAGCCGAAAAAGGCTGGGTGCTATTAACTTACCAGCAATTACCAATAGGCTGGGTCAAAATTTTGTCCAACAGGGTCAATAATTATTATCCTAAAGAGTGGCGTATTTTGCACAAGTAATAATTGCTAACCAACAAAATTCCCCATCTTTGTAAAGACGAAATTTATTACCAATGAAGCATTTATTATTCTTGCTATTTTGTTTGCCATTATTTGCGATCGCACAAAATCAACCTTTGCTGATCCAGGGAACTTCTCCTAAATTATATGTAAACCATACAGTGGCTGCTAAGGAAAATTATTACAGCCTCGGGCGTTTATATAATATCAGTCCCAAAGAGATCGCACCTTTCAATAATTTAAAATTGGAATCGGGTCTATCACTCGGACAAACCATCATGATCCCTTTAACGGATAATAATTTTTTGCAAGCAGGAAATCCTGCCGCAGATGAAGCATTGATACCCGTGTATTATGTAGTGCATGAAAAGGAAGGGTTTTATCGCATCAGCGTTAATAATAATAAAGTGCCGATCGTTACCGTAAAAAAATGGAACAATGTTACAACCGATGGGGTGCCTACCGGAACACCATTGATCATTGGTTATTTAAAAGTAAAAAAAGAGCTATCTCTTTTCGCAACTACACCCGGACTAACACTTGACCAGGTAAAAGCTGCCATACAAGAACCGGCAATAAAACCAACAACTACTACAATTACAACAGTCGCAAAAAATGATAATGCAATGGCAACTGCTCCGGCAGTTATATCTGTTACAAAAACTCCAACGGTAGAAACGATCGTTACTAAAAATAATGTTCAACCACCGGAGGAAAAAGTGCCCGTTACAACAACTACACCTGCAGACAATGAAATGCCTTCGAGCTCTCAACCGATAGCAACACCTGCTGTTACCTTTAAACAGGATGAAGCGCATGCAGGATTTACAGGGTTTTACGGAGGTGTATTTAAAACGGATTATGATAAACACCCCGGCAAAAGCGGAACAGAAGATGAAAAAGGTGATGCCGCAATCTTTAAAAGCAATAGCGGATGGCAGGATGGGAAATACTACTGTTTATATGATGGCGCACAAGCAGGCTCGGTCGTTAAGATCGCGGATAATACAACGGGAAGAGTTATTTACGCTAAAGTGTTAGATGCTATGCCTGATATGAAACAGAACACCGGTATTATGCTACGCCTCAGTAATGCTGCTGCGCAAGAGCTTGGTGTTACTGATGTAAAATTTGATTGTACTGTTACTTACTATAAATAAACATGGATAATTCTTTTTCAATAATAGCTGATGTAATTAAACATCGCAGAAGTACCAAGCCGGCGCAGATGAACGGCAAATTAATTCCGGATACCCAGGTGCAACAATTATTAGAGCTGGCCGATTGGGCGCCAACACATGGCAACACAGAACCATGGCGATTTTTTGTTTACAGCGGAACTGCTATAAAAATATTCTGTGCGCAACACGCAGAATTGTACAAAAAAAATACAGATCCTGAAAAATACTTACAAGCCAACTACGATAAATTTTTGCATAACGGCGATACTGCTTCTCACATCATACTGACTGTTATGCAGCGTGGCGCTTTGCCTAAAGTGCCTGTGATGGAAGAAGAAGCGGCTGTGTCATCTGCGATACAAAATATTTTGTTAGGCGCAACGGCGTTAGGTATTGCATCGTTTTGGTCAACCGGCGGCATGGTGCATCATTACTCAATGAAAGAGCTGTTGCATTTGCGAAACGAAGATGTTGTAATGGGAATGATCTATTTAGGATACACAGATAGCGAACAGAAAGGAAGGCGTATTGTTCCGTTAGCAGATAAGATCAAGTGGAATAAATAATTTATTTATTTTCTGGGAAGCGATATCCTCTTAAAAAATCTTCAATCAGCATTTTCTTTTTTCCTTCTAATTGTAATTCGAGGATATTGATATAACCATCTGCGCAGGCAAATTGTAAATTTGTTTTTTTATCTGTTTTATTTTCACCCGGTCTGACGGTCCCCGTCTGACCGCTATATTCTTTTGTTACTTTATATATCTTCAGTTTTTTATCATCTAAAAAAGTAAAGGCTGCAGGATATGGAGCTAAGCCACGGATCAAATTATACACTTCGTCAACAGGCTTGTTCCAGTCTATTTTGCAGGTTTCTGTAAATATTTTCGGAGCATGTTTTTGTTCTTTGGTAAATGTCTGCGGCGTTTCTTTCAAAGAGCCATCAATAAATCCCTGAACGGTTTTTAATAAAAGTGCCGCACCAATTTCTTTCATCTCATCATGCAGCTCGCCTGCATTTTCATCATCGCGAATAGCGATCTTCTCTGCTAATAAGATATCGCCCGTATCAATTTCTTGTTGCAATTTGAAAGTTGTAACGCCTGTTTCTTTTTCTCCGTTGATGATCGCCCAGTTGATCGGCGCTGCGCCACGATATTGCGGCAACAATGATCCATGAAGATTTATTGTTCCTAATGATGGCATACTCCAAACGATCTCGGGCAGCATTCTAAAAGCAACTACAATTTGCAGATCAGCTTGTAATGATCTGAGTTCTTCTAAAAAATCAGGGGCCTTTAATTTTTCCGGTTGTAAAATATGCAGGCCTTTTTCTGCCGCATATTTTTTTACAGCACTTTGTTGTAATTCCATTCCGCGGCCAGCAGCTTTATCGGGCGCTGTTATTACGCCAACAATATTGCAGCCAGCTTCTACCAATTTATGTAAGGAAGCAACGGCAAATTCGGGTGTACCCATAAAAATTATTCTTGGGCCCTTTTTTTGTCCAAGTGGAAAATGCACAGTATGCTCCATATTCGGTGTAGGTATTTTTGCTTCGATCATTGTGTAGAAACTAGTTGTAATCTTTGTACAATAAATATTTCTTTCTTATCTTTTTAAAATCATCCAATGCCGGCTGCCAGCTTTGTTTTATTTCTGCTTCTGTCTTTCCGTCTTTTACCTGCTGCATCAAAATATCATTGCCCGCCAAACTATTAAAGAAATTCGTTTTCAGAAAAAAACTATCCTTGCCAGGAAACAAATGATAAGCATCCAGCAAATATTTCAATTGTATTTTGCCATCGAGTTTTTTTAATACTTCTTCTGTTGTACCTGATATGTTCCAGCCATAACATTGCCGGTAAAAACATTTGCTGCTTTTAGCGCCGGCATTTGGTTTTGGTGTGAATGCGTATAACGTATCAGGCAATGTTGGATGGCCGAATATTTCAAATGGTTTATCCGTACCACGCCCTTCGCTCAGTACAGTTCCTTCAAAAAAACAAGTCGATGGATAAATATAAATAGCCTGCATCTCTTTTAAATTAGGAGAGGGCATTACCAGTAAAACATATTTACTGGTATGATCGTAATTTTTACATTTAATAACAGTAAAGCAAGGTGGTGTATCTTTTGCAGGAATATTTTTATTTGCTTCCGGCGATAACCATTTTTCTCCCATCAACATAGTTGCGTATTCTCCCATCGTCATACCATACACTATTGGTACCGGCTGCATGCCCACAAAACTTTTAAACTTAGGATCTAACACAGGCCCATCAACATAAAACCCATTTGGATTTGGCCTGTCGAGTAATATAAATTGTTTGTGATTTTCAAGTGCGGCTTCCAGACAATATTGTAACGACGAAATAAAAGTATAAAAACGGATACCTACATCCTGCACATCAAAAACAATTACGTCAACGTCTTTCAGGTCTTCTGCAGTTGGTTTTTTATGGCTGCCATATAAACTCACAATGGTGATGCCGGTCTTTTTGTCTATCGTATTACTAAATTCTTCACCCGCATCGGCGTCTCCTCTAAAACCATGTTCCGGTCCGAATATTTTTACAATTTTTATTCCTTTGCTCAATAAGGTATCTACCAGGCTGGTATTTTTTACCATCGAGGTCTGGTTGGCAAATATTGCTACAGATTTACCTTTTAGCAATGGCAGGTACTGTTCCATACGCTCGGCACCGGGTATTATCTGGGCGCCTGCCCGATAAAAAGAGGCCATAGTTATTGCCAGCAATGCTATAAATAAGACTGTTTTCTTCAATTTTTACAGTTTGAATTAGTTGATAGTCAGCCGCTAAATTCCAACAATCCTGTTAATCGGTCAAATCTAATGTGCAGCCTGGTTTTTTAATTCGGACAATTGATATTAAATTTATAAATTGCCAAAAAAAGAAACAATGCCCGATAGGCTTGTCGGGACTGATAAAAGACCTATCAGTTAATTCTAAAAAAATTAAAATTTAAAACAATGGCTCAAGTAAAAGCAGGAGATCTCGTAAAAGTACATTACACAGGTAAATTAATAAATGGCGAACAATTCGATTCTTCTGTAGGAAGAGAACCATTGGAATTTACAGTAGGTGCCGGACAAATGATCAAAGGTTTTGATGATGCAATGCCGGGTATGACTATTGGTCAAAAGAAAACAGTTAATATCCCAGCTGCTGATGCATATGGCGAAAAGAATGACGATGCCATTATCGAATTTCCAAAAGAGAACGTACCACCGGATATGAAATTGGAACCGGGCATGCAATTAACATTAAGCAATCAGCAAGGCCAGCCTGTTCCTGTTGTTGTGGTTGATGTTAGAGAAGATGTGATCGTTTTAGACGCCAATCATTTTTTAGCCGGTAAAGAATTAGTGTTTGATATTGAATTGGTAGAAATAGCTTAGGTAATTAAGAATTGATATAACAGAAAGCAGTTTGCTGTAATAGCGAACTGCTTTTGTTTTATAACTGATAAATTATGATACAGATAAATGCTAATGAAGTAGCGGAGCGTTTTATGCGCTATGTAAAGATTGATACGCAGAGCGATCCTGAAAGCCAGCAACATCCCACAACAGCCAAACAAAAAGACCTTAGTAAATTATTGCATAAAGAACTGCTTGAGCTTGGATTGAAAGCGGAGACAGATGAATTTGGTTATGTGTATGCAACTATCCCATCTAACAGCGATAAAAAAAGTATACCGGTTATTGCTTTTTGTTCGCATGTTGATACAGCGCCCGATTGTAGTGGCACTAATGTTAAGCCAATTCTTCATCGTAACTACGATGGAAAAGATATTGTATTGCCTGATGACATTACGCAGGTTCTACAAACAAGTAAATCTGCTTATTTAAAAGAACATATCAATAGCGATATTATTACGGCAAGTGGGTTAACCTTATTAGGAGCTGATGATAAAAGCGGTGTGGCAGCTATCATGCAAGCGGCTGTTTATCTTGTAAAAAATCCTGCAATAAAACACGGCGATATAAAAATCGTTTTTACGCCCGATGAAGAAGTTGGTCAGGGCACAGCTAAAATTGATATGCAAAAATTAGGCGCTCAATTTGGTTACACATTAGATGGCGGTGAAGCAGGAAGTTTAGAAGATGAAACATTTAGTGCCGATGGCGCCAATATTATTATCAGTGGCGTGATCGTTCATCCCGGCTATGCAAAAAATAAATTGGTGAATGCATTAAAAGTAGCCGGCGCTGTTTTGGATGCCTTGCCAAAAAATGAATGGAGTCCTGAAACAACCGAATTGCGTGAAGGTTTCGTACATCCTGTAGGAATGAATGGTATTGCTGAAAAAGCAACTTTGCAATTTCTTGTGAGAGATTTTACGGTAAGCGGTTTGGCGAATCACCATGCAAGATTAAAAGCTATTGCAACAGAAGTGGTCAATAAATTCCCCAATGCAACAATGGAGTATGTGATTCGCGAGCAATACCGTAACATGAAAGAAATATTAGACCAGCATCCTCAAGTTGTTGCTTACGCAGAAGAAGCGATTAAAAGAGCGGGATTCAATATTATAAAAGAAAGTATTCGCGGTGGTACAGATGGCAGCAGGTTGAGTTACATGGGATTGCCTTGTCCGAATATTTTTACCGGCATGCAGAATATCCATAGCAAGCTGGAATGGGTCGGCACAAAGGATATGGCCAAAGCTGCCGAAACAATTGTACACTTAAGTATGATATGGGAAGAGAAAGCGTAAATTTGTAGCTCATCCTTTAATTACTGGTAATGAAAAATCAAGGAGCAGAATTGAATTGTGGTTTTTGTGATGCACGTTTATCATCTGTATTCAAAGAATTAAAAGGAACGCAGCTGCAAGAAATGAATGAACATAAATCCTGTGTTCATTTTAAAAAAGGCCAATCTATTTTTAATGAGAACGCAACGCCATTTGGTTTATACTGCGTTAACCAGGGTAAAATAAAATTAACTACGGCAGGTATTGACGGCAAAGAACAAATACTACGTTTATCTAAAGCCGGCGATATTTTAGGATACAGGGCATTATTATCAGGCGAGCATTATAACTCAGCTGCCATTGCATTAGAAGATAGTTCTGTCTGCTTTCTGCCAAAAGAAGTATTGTATTCTTTATTGGATGATAATAAGCTGCTTGGTTTTGAAATGATGAAATTATTATCCAACGACCTTAAGCAGGCAGAACAACAGATCGTATCCTTATCGCAAAAAAATGTTCGGGAAAGAACCGCCGAAGCATTGTTGTTTTTAAAAGCTACTTACGGATTATTAGAAGATAAAACGATCGCCGTTTCCTTAACAAGAGAAGAGATCGCAGATTTTGTAGGTACCGCAACCGAATCTGTTATACGGATCCTGTCAGAATTTAATACGGATAAAATAATTCAGCTCGATGGTAAAAAGATAAGGATCCTTGACCTGCCTAAACTCTTAAAGACTGCTAATATTGAAGATTGATGATAAAAGTCATGTAATTGGCTGCTATGCATCATAGTTAACCCTTCTCATCGCGGATAGCTTTGTATTCTAAAAGCTATCGTATATGTGTTTACCAATCGCCAAGTACAAAAGGATCATGATCGATCTTGAAACAGTTGTTTATCCTTCCTTAATTAAGCAAGTAGATGAGATATTGATCGGGTTTCAAAATGTTCCTGAACACCAATCTCCTGTTCAATTAGAAAAAATTCAATTAACTATTGACTTAAAAACAGAACTAAGCTCTTTACGCTCTTATGAAATAAGGCTTATTTTTCCGCAGGTAGTATCATTGCTCAATCATAAAAATGATATAGCTGCAGTCAAGATTGATTTTAACCAGGTAGCACAGCTCGCAAATTTTAAGGAAGAAAAGATCGAGAAATATTCTTACCAATTACAAGGACTAAACAATTGCCATGAAACCGTGATGGGCAATAGCAATATTGTAAGTGGAATGGTCGATATTTTTCTGGATGATATCCAAACGAAATTATTGCCCCTAAAACGTCAATGGGGTTTTATGCTGACAACACTTGCCAATGAAAGCAAGGGCTTAAACAGGCAATGTGGTAATACGTTGAACGCACATTGTGGCGGCAGCTGTAAAAACGAGAAAAAACTATTAGTTAATAATTAGTAAATGATCGGCGACATAAAAATCAGTAACTTTCATAAAAATTTATAACTATGGATTTATTGATAAAATTTTGGTGGGTGATCCCCATTTTGGTGATTATTCTTTTAGGGCTCTTTACTATTAACCAGGGCACTATCGGTGTAATTACCCGTTTGGGAAAATACCACAGCATAAAGATGCCGGGCTTAAACTTTAAAGTCCCTTTTCTAGATCAGATCTATAAAAGAGTAAGTATTCAAAACCGTTCGGTTGAGCTGGAGTTTCAGGCTGTAACCATTGACCAGGCGAATGTTTATTTTAAATCGATGTTATTGTATTCGGTTTTAAATGTGGATGAAGAAACGATCAAAAACGTGGCTTTTAAATTCATAAGTGAAAAAGACCTGATGCAGGCATTGATACGTACTGTTGAAGGAAGTATCCGGGCATTTGTATCAACAAAAAAACAAGCTGAAGTATTGAATGTGCGCAGGGATATTGTTGAAAATGTAAAAGAACAGGTTGATCTTACTTTAGAAGGGTGGGGCTATCATTTACAGGATCTTCAAATTAATGATATCACTTTTGATGAAGCTATTATTCAAAGCATGAGCAAAGTGGTTGCCTCAAACAACTTAAAAGCTGCTGCGGAAAATGAAGGCCAGGCTTTATTGATCACTAAAACAAAAGCAGCCGAAGCAGAAGGTAACGCTATAAAGATCGCCGCAGAAGCAGAAAGACAGGCTGCACAGTTACGCGGACAAGGTGTAGCGCTATTCAGAGAAGAAGTAGCGAAAGGTATGAGCCAGGCTGCAGAACAAATGAAACAAGCTAATTTAGATACCAATGTCATCTTATTTAGTATGTGGACAGAAGCGATCAAAAATTTTGCTGAGTTAGGAAAAGGCAACGTAATATTTTTAGATGGCAGCAGTGAAGGAATGGAAAAAACAATGCGCCAGATAATGGCCATGCAGCAAATGGAAAAACATTAATACAATTACTAAGTATAATAAAAATGCCGCAATATTGCGGCATTTTTATTGGCTAATTTTCAACCGAAGATTAACATTTTCTGTGCAATGATAAAATGTACTTTGCATATAGATTTTATGTTATAACTTATATCTTTAAACCACTACATTTGTCTTAAATCAACCGATCATGCTTACTACTTTATTACAAATAGATACCACCGGATCATCCTCAAAAACAACAGAGTCATTATGGAGCTTACTAGGTAAAGGCGGCCCGTTAATGATCCCATTGGGTATCTTGTTTGCACTGGCAGTCTTCTTTTTTATTGAACGCTTATTGGCGATCAACAAAGCCAGTAAGATCGATGATGGGTTCATGAACCAGATCCGCGACAATATCGTTAGTGGTAATTTAACGTCTGCAAAAAGCCTGGCAAAAAATACAGATAACCCTGTGGCAAGAATGATCGAAAAAGGTATTCAAAGAATTGGAAAGCCGATTGATACCATCGAAGCAAGCATGGATAATGTAGGTAAACTGGAAATGTATAAAATGGAAAAGAACTTGTCTATTTTATCGGTGATATCGCGCATTGCGCCCTTATTCGGTTTCGTAGGAACGATCGTAGGGTTGGTATTGTTATTGAAAGAATTTGCAACGATCACCAGCCCATCTGTAAGTCAGATCGCTGATGCGATGTACGTGAAGCTTATTACATCGGCAAGCGGGTTAATTATTGGGATGCTGGCATACCTGGGCTATAGTTACCTCGATACAAGAATAAATAAGACAGCGAATAGGATGGAAGCTGCCAGTGCAGAATTCATTGATATTTTACAAGAACCAACAAAATAATTTTTTTTAACCGGCAGGTGTTTTTCAATTTAACATCGTTGTGTTATTATAATCCCGAAAATCGGGACTCACTTCAACATTCGCAGCAACATGGGACTAAGAAAAAATCCTTTAAGAGATGGCAATCATTCGGAAGTAGATACCGGTCCGCTGAATGATATCCTGTTCATCCTTTTAATGTTCTTTTTAATGATCTCCACATTGGCTAACCCTAATGTGATCAAAATGAGTGTGCCAAGGGCTAAAAGCGATACTAAAACAAAGCAGACAGTTGTTGTAAGTGTCGACAAGGATAAAAATGTGTATGTGGGTTCAACCAAAGTGCAAATGGATTCGTTGGAATCAGCCCTAAGAAAATATATCAATCAAGGCGATAGCGTAAAACCTGCGGTAGTAATTAATGCAGATTCTGTTTCGCAATGGGGAACAATTGTAAAAGTGATGAAAATCGCCAGGAAGTTAGGAGCGACTACTTCAGCAACCGTAACAGGATCAGAATAATTATGATCACTATGAAAAAAATAGTTAGTTATATTACTCCGCTTGCTTTACTCTCTCTGGCCTGTTTTGTATTTGCTGTCATATTGTTTTTTATTCCCAGCGAACATGGAACCCATCAATATTTAGCAACGATTCTGTTTTGTATAGTTTCTGTACCGGCATTAATCGTTAATGCAATAATAAACTGGGCAGTTTCAGAACGAAAAAAAAGATTGCCCATTCAATTAGTAATAGCAATAGTGTTTATTATAATAAGCTATTTTATTATAAAGCAATTTTCATTTTAATTATTGCTGTACAATAACCATTCTTTCTTTTCCAAACATATCTTCTTTAATAATTACCTGCTCGTATGCTAAGGATGTAAAAAGCGCAGCTGTTTCTTTTGCATGATCTTCATGTGTTTCCAGGTAAATTTTCCCGTCAACATTTAAATGTTTTTTTCCAAACTGCGCGATCTTTCTGTAAAACAGTAATGGATCGTTATCCGGTACAAATAAAGCCAGGTGTGGTTCAAATGCCGTGACATTTTTATCCATTTTTTCTTTTTCGCTTAATGGGATATAAGGTGGGTTACTAACGATCACATCAAATGTTGGAAAATTGATCCAGCTTTTCTCATCCAAAAAATCGGAGTGAATAAATTCGATCACAGTCTCCTGGATCATGGCATTTTCTTTTGCTAATAATATGGCACCTTCACTTATATCTATTGAAGTAATGATCGCAGCAGGTAAATGCTTTTTTAATGCAATTGGTATACAGCCGCTTCCGGTACCAATATCCAATATCTTTGGAACGTTTTCTTCATGATTGGTGATGATCATGCTTACTAATTCTTCGGTTTCGGGTCTTGGGATCAATACATGCTCATCTACTTTCAATTTCATGTCATAGAACCAGGCTTCGCCCAAAATATATTGAATGGGTTTATGTAGTAATAGTTGGTGTAGCCTGTTATCTAATTCTGCCAGTATGGATTGAGATATTTCAAGATCGGGTGTTTTGATGATATCTGCCCGTTGCACGTCTGCCACGTTCTCAAATATCCAATCGGTCATAGTGGTGGCCTCACTTAAGGAGTAAATGCTTTGTGCCTGCTCCAATATTTTTCTGTAAACTTCTTTTAGCGTCATTTATACAAACTTACTGTTTTTTACTTTTTAGGGTTTATTTTTGAACAGATGAACCACTGAGACACTGAGAACACAGTAGAAACACTGAGGTTTTAACTCAGTGAAACTTAGTGACCTCAGTGTCTCAGTGGTTAAAAAAAATGATAACAGATCAAACATACATGCAGCGCTGCCTCGAACTGGCAAAACTCGGAGCAGGCAATGTTGCGCCCAATCCAATGGTGGGTACTGTATTGGTATATGAAGAGCGTATCATCGGCGAAGGCTATCACCAAAAATATGGCCAAGCCCACGCCGAAGTAAATTGTATCAATGCAGTAAACCAGGCCGATATTCACCTGATCCAAAAAAGTACTTTATATGTTTCGCTGGAACCCTGCGCACATTTTGGCAAAACGCCACCTTGTTCAGAGCTGATCATTGTAAAAAAAATACCAAGGGTGGTAGTTGGTTGCAGAGATAGCTATGAAGAAGTAGCGGGTAAAGGAATAGCTAATTTGGAAGCCGCTGGTGTTAACGTGACAGTTGGTATATTAGAAAAAGAATGCCTGGAATTGAACAAACGTTTTTTCACTTTTCACGAACAACAACGCCCCTATATTATTTTAAAATGGGCACAAAGCAATGATCATAAAATTGGCAATGCTGATCTGTCAAGGGTATTAATAAGTAATGAAGAAACAAACAGGCTATCGCATAAATGGCGAAGCGAAGAAGCTGCTATTCTAATAGGCACAACAACGGCTTTGCATGACAACCCTTCTTTAACAACAAGGTTTTGGCCCGGCAATAACCCAATACGTTTGGTAATTGATATGGATCTTAAACTGCCTGCTTCATTAGCCGTTTTTGATCGCGAAGCGAAAACAATTGTTTTTAACAGAAAGAAGGAAGAGCAAAACGATAATATAACTTACTATAAATTAAAAGGCAACGAAAATATTGTTCCACAGCTATTGAAAGCGTTATACGAATTAAAAATTCAAAGTGTACTGATTGAAGGCGGTACCAAAACAATACAAAGTTTTATCGATCTTAATTCCTGGGATGAAGCCAGGGTGATCACAAACCAGCAATTGCAAATCAATAATGGGATCGATGCACCAGATCTGAAAGAGGAACAATTATCTTTCGAAGAAAAAATACTCAACGACACTATCAATTATTATATCAATCCAAAAAGTAAAAATCAAAAATGATCATGGCGGAAAAAGATTTTTACTTAACTATTGATAAACCGGGGATGGCAGAATATAAAGATCGCGGCAGCAAATTTATTGCGTATGCCTATCCTATAGAATCTGTCGATGATTTTAAGAGCTACCTGCAAAGATCAAAAAAGGAACATCCAAAAGCTGAACACCATTGTTTTGCTTACCGCATCGGCACCGATGGAAATACCTATCGGGTTAATGATGATGGCGAACCTTCAGGATCCGCAGGCAAACCAATACTCGGACAATTAGATAGTAAAGAAGTGACCAATGTAGCAGTAATTGTTGTCCGCTATTTTGGCGGCGCATTATTGGGTGTTCCGGGATTGATCAATTCTTATAAAACTGTTACAGCATTGGCATTACAGGTCACACCCATTATTCAAAGGCAAGTAGAAGTTAGGTATGCCATTCAATTTGATTATACGAGGATGAATGAAATAATGATGGTATTGAAACAATATAGCTGTACTGTTATCAGCCAGGAAATGCAATTGTTCTGTGTCATCACAACAGGTATTCCAAAAAACAGGCTGACAGAAGTGCTATACCAATTAAAAGAATTACAAAATATTGAGGTTCATAAAATATAACAACTATGAATGTTGAGGTATTACGCGAATATGTTTTACAAAAGCCCTTAGTGACGGAAGGATTTCCTTTTGGTGAAGAAACATTGGTGTTTAAAGTAAACAATAAAATATTCTTACTGGTTTCCTTAGACGCATCGCCATTGCAATTCAATGTAAAATGTGATCCTGATCATGCTGTCGAATTAAGAGAAGAATATCCTGAAAATGTTTTACCGGGTTATCACATGAATAAAAAACACTGGAATACTATTATTGTCGATGGGCATTTATCTAAAAAACAATTACTGCAGTTTGTAGATGACTCATATAAGCTTGTCGGAAAATTTAAATAACCTATTAAAAATAATTATGCGTATTTTCTTTACTACCCTATTTCTAAGCGGGATCATATTATGCTCTTGTAGAAACAAGACCAGTTCAACGACAGTTGTTGCCGATTCGGTTATAAAAAATGAGTATATCGCTAAAGACACGCCAATGCTTACAAAGCCGACCGACTCAGTGAAAAAAGTTGTACCGGAAGCTATCGATCTCGTAAAGATTGATGCCAATACGTATAGCTTTTCTTTGGGCGATGACGGAACAGAAGGTAACCAGGGGATGGCTTACTATGAAAATGGAGAAATAAAAAAGATAACATTTACGGAGTTTGGTGAAGATGGACAATTTAGAATGACTTATTCCTTTTTGAAAAACAACAGTATTCTTTTGTGCGAAAAAGATTTTAGCTATCCTCAGGGAATTGATTCAGTTTTAACGGACAAAGATATGCACCTTGATAAAGACACTTGTTCATCTATCGATTATAGTGGAAATGAAATTGGATCCGGCAAAATGGATTCAACTTCTATGGGTGCGGGATACTTATCAGAAATAAAAAAGATCGTACCTTTTACATTGGGTAAGTAAATTATTTATTAGGGCTACCGCTTACGTACTTATTGCCCTTAATATAAAATCTGTAAGGTAGTAAGGCCGATTTACCCGCACCTTCTACACCGATACGTTTACTAACACCTATTTGTTTATCATCTACTACAAAACCATCATCTTCAATAAATATTTTATTACCTAGTAAGTTTAATCCTGAGTGCTGTTTGTTTATGCCTAAAACTTTGGCTGCATTGCCGGGGCCCTTTGAAAGGGTATTATCTAATTTTAATTTACCACTTCGGTCGAGCATGGTGTCAATTCCTTTAACCGGCTCTACACCTCTTATTAAAACGGCATCGGGCGTTTCTTTTTCATTGGTAACTACATTAAATAAATGATGCATGCCGTAACAGATATAAACATAAGATGTTCCTGCATTGCCATACATATGCTCATTGCGGGTAGTACGTTTACCGCCGAAGGTATGCGATGCCTGGTCCGTTATCGCGATGTATGCTTCTGTCTCCACGATCCGGCCGCTGGTTGTCATCCCGTCAAATTTCGTTACCACGATCTTGCCGAGTAATTCCCGTGCGATTTGCAGTACATCCTGGCGGTTGTAAAAATCAATGGTCAATTTCCTCAACTTATTTGTATTTTAGCTGCTAATGTATCAAAAAATTAAGTGTAAAACGATATGCTGAAAGAGATAATTATTGCCATACGAGCGTATCTGAAAGCGCACCAATTCATTGCAGATAATAAATTGTGGAAATGGATCATTATCCCGGGCATTTTATATGCCATATTATTTTATGCCAGTCTGCACTTTTTCTGGATCACTTCTAAGGGCGTTATTGAATATGGTTTAACCGAAACAGGCATCGGCCCATGGTTAATGGATCATAAAGAAAGCTTGTGGGGATTGGTATTCGTGATCGTTAGGGTAGGGGTTCAACTGATACTTTTCTTTTTTTACTTTTCTTTCTTCAAGTATTTATTTTTGATCGTTGGCTCACCGGTATTTGTTTATCTAAATGCCAAGACAGAAGCGATCATCGAAGGCAAAGAATATCCTTTCAACTTTGTTCAGTTTTGCAAAGATGTGTGGCGAGGTGTTAGTATTGCTTTTCGTAATATGGCCTGGCAAACGGTCTATTCTTTGAGTATTTTAATATTATCTTTTATTCCCGTGATCGGCTTGGCAACAGTAGTGCTGGCTTTCTTTGTTGAATGTTATTACCTTGGTTTTTCGATGCTGGATTATAGTTGTGAAAGAAGAAAAATGTCTCCATCGCGCAGCGTAGCTTTTATCAGCAGGCACCAGGGACTGGCTATAGGCAATGGTATTGTATTTTACATGATGCATTTATTTTTAGTGGTTGGCTGGGTATTAGCACCGAGTTATGCAGTAGTGGCGTCAACATTAAGTTTACACGATAAGAAAGGGAATTTTATCAGGATCCCGTCTTAAATAATTTATATGAGCAGTATTGTTTATTTAGTTCCCTGTGTTTTAGATGAAGCTGCTACGCAGACCATCCCATTATACATCATCGATGCGATAAAAGATTGCCAGGTTATTTTTGCTGAGAACGAACGTACTGCAAGGCGTTTTTTTAAAAGTATTTATAAGGAGATGGTGATCGATGACTATGAATGGCACACCATTCATAAAGCGGAAGAAGAGCAAAAAAATATTTTCAGACAAAGAATAACGGAAGGGAAAAATATAGCGATCATCAGCGAAGCGGGTTGTCCGGGTATTGCAGATCCGGGACAAATATTAATTGATGTAGCGCAACAAATGGATGCTACGGTAAAACCACTGGTGGGCCCAAGTTCAATATTATTAGCGTTAATGGCCAGCGGAATGAACGGACAACAATTTCAATTCGTCGGCTACCTGCCTATTGATAATGGCGAACGTGTAAAAGTCATCAAAGAATTAGAAGCAGAATCTCAAAAGAAAAATTGCACACAGGTTTTTATCGAAACGCCATACCGTAATAATCAACTGATAGAAGTATTATTAAAAACCTGCAAGCCAACCACAAAAATTTGTATTGCGGCAGAGCTAACCGGCGCCAACGAATATGTAAAGACAAAAACGGTGAATGATTGGAAAAAAGAAAAAACCGACTTTCATAAAAAGCCGGTCATATTTTTATTATTAGCAGTCTGAGGTATTTAATATTGAAGATTTTATATTTAATATTATCGGTGGCAGTTTTAATATTAATTATTCAATATTACATATTCAATCAATACTTGCCGTCTTTCATAGCAACAATGCTATCTACAATAAATGGCGTAACACCTCTCCAGGGTAAAGTGCCTACATATTCTTTATAATGAAGGTCAAATTCTTTACCGCTGTTTTCCATTAATTGTTGAGCCACGGCAGGATCTACTACAGAAAATTCAAATGTATAGGATTCAACGGAGCCCAATGATTGAGAGCGGAATCCCTGCTGGATCAATTTCCCTTCATAGGTTTTAAATACATAGCCTTTTTTAACCAGGTAATTTAGCTGTCCGGATTTAACACCTTCTCCAAAAACAAAATAGTAGCGGTAATAGATAAATCCTATTGATAGAAATAGTACTATTAAAAGTAGAATGGATACTGTCCTTCGCATAGGTGATTGTTTTTACAAACTTACCAATTTTATATATAACAGTTTGGTATTCTCAAATCAAAAAAGAAATAAGTAAATTGCATCGATAAGTATCAATTTATATTTCACATCTTTAATATATAACAATGAATATAGCCATTGTGTGTTATCCTACTTTTGGCGGTAGCGGTGTATTGGCAACAGAATTAGGTAAAGCATTAGCAGATAATGGCCATAATATTCACTTTATTACTTACCAGCAACCGGTAAGGTTAGGTGGTTTTCATGCCAATATATTTTATCATGAAGTAAGGGTGCCTGAGTATCCGCTCTTTGATTTTCCACCTTACGAAACAGCTTTAGCAAGTGCCATGGTAGATGTTGTAATGAACCATAACATCCAGTTATTGCACGTGCATTATGCCATCCCGCATGCATCTGCTGCTTATATGGCTAAGCAGATATTAGCGAAGCAAGGCAAATTCATTCCTGTTATTACCACATTGCATGGAACCGATATCACTTTAGTTGGCCGAGATAAAACGTATAGCCCGGTTGTAACATTTTCTATGAATGAAAGTGATATTTTAACAGCAGTATCTAACAATTTGCGAGACGAGACCTATAAAAATTTCGTGATCGAAAAAAATATAGAAGTGATCTACAATTTTGTAGATGTAAAACGCTTTAACAGAAAACCCGTAGACGCTTTTAAAAAACTGATAGCGCCTAAGGGAGAAAAAATAATTGTACACGCATCTAACTTCAGAAAAGTAAAAAGGGTAGATGATGTGATCAATACTTTTTTGTTGATCAATGAAAAGATCCCTTCGAGGTTATTATTATTGGGAGATGGTCCGGAAAGGCCATATGCCGAATCTATTTGTCGTGATTGCGTTGCGGTAGAAAGTATTAAATTTTTAGGTAAGCAGGAACAAATGGAAGACATATTGCCGATTGCAGATCTGTTCATCTTACCAAGTGAATATGAAAGCTTCGGGTTGGCAGCTTTAGAAGCAATGGCAGCCGAAGTGCCCGTAATATCTACCAATGCAGGCGGTTTACCGGAGATAAATATTAATGGCTATTCAGGATTTATGAGTAATGTGGGAGATATAGAAGATATGTGTAAAAATGCGCTGGCTATTTTTAAGGATGAAGCAACAACCAAACAGTTTAAAGCGAATGCTTTGGCACAGGCTATGAAATTTGATATCGGTAATATCGTTCCTCAATACGAGGCGTTATACCATCGCCTGATCAAATACTAACTTATCTTCTTCTTAACCAAGATTCAGGATTAAGATCGCTTGTTTCATTGCTGATATACAGATCAATGGCGCCAATGCCATCATCATTGGCCAATACTTTTCCTAATACCTGTCCTGTTTTAACGGCGTCGCCTTTGTGAACAGTTACATCGCCCAGGTTGCTGTAGGTGCTAAAATATTTACCGTGCTGGATGATCACGATCTGAATATCATCTGCATTTTTTACTGCAGAAACAACCCCATCGAAAATAGATTTAACAGGAGTTCCAATATCAGAACCGATAGAAGTACAGGATATATTCATCACTACTCCATTAGGCTCTTTATTATTTCCGTAATGCATTATTATAGCTCCTCTGTCAACCGGCCAGGGTAAATAACCTTTGTTTTTTTCGAAACTGGTATTGGTAAGCATATTTCCTGCATTCAACAAAACGCTTCCGGGATTTGGCGTTTCCACCTTCGGCTTAACTGTTGGTTTTACAATTGTTGTTGCAGTAGTATTAGTTGGAGAAGTAGGATTTGCTGCAGCTAATTTTTTTGCAGCTTCCGCATCCTTCTTGGCTTTTTCTCTGTCAGCAGCGGCTTTTGCCATGGCATCTCTTCTTGCGTCTTCCTGCGCTTTTCTAATGGCAGCTGCGATTGCATTGCTAACCTTGCGCATCTGTTTTTGTTTGTCTGCTATTTCATTGTTAAGCTCGTAGCCTTGTGCTTTCAATTTCTGAACAATATCATTTTTCTCTTTCTGTTGGTCAGCCAGTATACTTATTTCTTTGCTTTGTGTTTCCAGAACAGCACTCTTCTTTTCTTTATTTGCGGCTAACTCATCAATGCGCGTCTTTAATAATTTCTGTGTCCTGATGATATTCTCTCCCTGCAGCTCCCGGTAGCTCCTGTAATTTTTCAGGTAAGTAATTCTTTTGATCGCATCATTAAAACTTGAAGCAGAGAGAATGAAATTAAGGAAATCAACATTGCTTCTGTTCTTGTATGAGTAGATCATACTGTTGGTATATTCCTGTTTTAAAGTATCTAACAGGAAAGACATTTTTTTTACATCTCTCTGTGAAGAAGTGATATTGTTATCTATACCATT
>DATHHR010000110.1:0-48301 GCA_035317105.1 Ferruginibacter sp.
TTCGGGCAGCAATATCGATAATTTTTTAGGCTCGGCAAAAATATACAACGCTACTTTATTGCATGAGAACAGCCCTTTATCTTTCGATTCGCTCACACTTAATTCTCAAATAATTAATAATGAGAAATTTTTAACCGTTGAATCGAATGAGATGGAAGCCAGTGTTACGGGTAAATTTACCATCCTCGAATTACCCGATGCATTCAAGCTTTTTTTAAGTCATTATTATCCGTCTTATATTAAAAAACCAGCTTACGCCTTGAATGATCAGGACTTCAGGTTTATGATCAAAACAAATGACATCGATAATTACGTACAATTGATAGACCCTAAACTGCAGGGGTTTAATAATACATTAATAACAGGCGATCTGCGGCTAAAAGAAAATGAATTAAATATTAATGCAGCTGTACCTCAGTTTGGATACAATGGAAAAATGTTTAATAATATACGATTGATAGGGCATGGTAATTTAGATACCCTGGTAGCAAAAGTAGATGCCTCCGATATTGTGATCAATGATAGTCTTGATTTTCCAAGTACCAATCTCGATTTCTCTTCTCATAATGATGTATCTAATATAAGTCTTACTACAAGTGCTACACAAACATTGAATAAAGCGTCATTAAATGCAAGCGTGCAAACAATGACGAATGGCGTTAAGATAGATTTTCTTCCTTCTTCATTTGTTCTAAATGATAAGGAATGGCAAATTGAAAAGGGTGGTGAATTAGTATTAGAGCCTGCTCAGATAATAGCGAGCAATATAAAATTATCACAGGGAAACCAGGAAGTTGAGATATCAACAGCGCCATCTCCCAGGTATCCCACAGCCACTAATGATGTATTGATAGGCGTAACAAAAGTTAGTATCATTGATATTACACCCTATATTTTTAAAGAACCTAAACTGGAAGGCTTATTAACAGGAAATATAAAGATCGCAGACATTTTCGGGAAACCTGTTATCGATTATGAAGCACAGGCAGAGCAAGTAAAAGTTGATGCAGATTCAATTGGTGTAGTAAGTTCAAAAGGAGAGTATAACGCGGTAACGGGTATAGCAACATTTACAGCTGCGGGGAATAATGATAAGTACCAGTTTAATGTAAATGGAAGTTTTAATAGTAAGGATTCAACAGTGAATCAAACGAAAATCGCGCTTACTACTAATAAATTCGATTTGTCAATTCTCAATAATTATTTAGGCGATATATTTAGCAATATCAGTGGCATGGCTAATACTTCCGATATGAAAATTTCCGGCAGTACTGATCATTTATTAATAACAGGTACAGCATTAGTAGATAGTGGATCTTTAGTGGTTGGCTACACACAGTGTAAGTATAAATTTAATAATGCCGCTATTAAATTTAATCCGGATGAAATTGATCTCGGAACGATTCAATTAAGAGATACATTAAATAATACGGCAACAGTAAGCGGCAAAATATACCATACCTTTTTTAACGATTTTTCATTTGATAATATTCGCTTCCAGACAAAAAGATTACTCTTATTAAATACCACTAAAAAAGATAACTCAACTTTTTATGGAAGAGTGATAGGAAGAGGCTCAATGTCTTTAAATGGGCCATTGACCAATATGATCATGAATATTGATGGAGATCCGTCTAACAGATACCAGGATAGTAATTATCTTAAATTGCTTACAGGTAACAGCATAGAAAATAGCGGGATCGACTATATAGATTTTATACAGTTTGGTAGCAAAATGAAAGAAGCGAAAAAGGGAAAACTCCTTTCCAGCAATTTATTGGTTGATATGAATGTAACAGCCAACCCAGCCTGTAAGATCGATGTGATATTAGATGAAGCAACTGGTGATGTTATCCAGGGCCAGGGTAATGGGAAATTAAATATACGCGTAGGAACAAATGAGCCTTTATCTATGAGGGGCAGGTATGATATAACAAAAGGGGAGTACACATTTAATTTTCAAACCTTCTTTCATTATTTCTTTACGGTAGACCGGGGAAGTATTGTTTGGACGGGAGATCCATATCTTGCCAATATCGATGTAGTTGCCGAATATCTTGCCAAGCGTGTTGATCTAAGTTCACTCCCTTTAGCGAATTCTAACACGGTTCAAAAAAGCGATGTTATAATATCGGCACATTTAACTGAAACATTATTGAAACCAAAGATCAATTTCCAGTTCATTTTACCTGATTATAGTAGTGCCGGCAATGATTTTACAGTACTAAAAAGCTTCGATATTTTTGAAGGCGATGAAAATGAAATGAACAAACAGGTAACTTCTGTTTTGTTATTCAATACATTTATTAGTACAACGAATAGTGCTACCAATGGCGGTTATGTGGTGCTAACAAATACAATTGGGGGTGTTGTATCCAGTGCGCTCACCAGTTCATTTAACAGGTTGTTACAAAAAGCTTTAAACGACAACACGATCACTAGCTACGTTGAACTAAACTCAAGTTTAGATGTTAATAATCAAATGCAAACAGGAGGAAAAGTAGGGTTAACAAAATCTTTTCTTGATAACAGGTTCATTGTATCACTTGGAGGTAGCCTGGATTATAATAATACCAACCAAACTGCTGGCGGTGCTATCCCTGCCAGTAACAAACCCAACAGCTTTTTGCTAACGCCGGATGTTACTGTTCAATGGGCACTCACTAAAGATGGCCGCGTAAGAATTGTAGGGTTTAATCAAACAGATTATGATATCACCACCGGTGAACGAAACAGAACGGGGATCAAACTAACCTATCGCAATGACGCGGATAAATTGCTGAACGTATTAAAACGCAAAAAAGAAACACCAAGAAGTGCACTAAGAAGAAAAAGGCTTGACAACAAAGACAGTCTTTCTGATTAACACTATTTTTTACTCAAAATAGTATGTCCTAGTTTATCTCTTTTAGTAGTCAGGTATTTTTCGTTATGTGTATTTGGTTTTATTTCAATTGGCACGGTATCTACAACTTCCAAACCATATCCCAATAAGCCCGCACGTTTACGTGGATTGTTGCTTATCAACTTCATTTTATTAATACCCAGGTGGCGTAAAATTTGAGCGCCCACACCATAATCTCTTTCATCCATTTTAAAGCCCAGTTCAAGGTTAGCTTCTACTGTATCCATTCCCTGCTCTTGTAATTTATAGGCCTTTAATTTATTTAGTAAGCCTATACCACGACCTTCCTGGTTCATATAAAGCACCAATCCTTTGCCGGCTGCTTCTATCATTTTTAGCGCCGCGTGTAATTGATCGCCACAATCACAACGTAAAGAGCCCAAAATATCTCCTGTCATGCAACTGCTATGAACCCTTACTAAAATGGGTTCATCCCTGGTCCATTCGCCTTTTTTTATGGCAAGATGTATTTCGCCGGTGGTTATTTGTTCAAATGCGATCAGTTCAAACATGCCATATTTGGTAGGCATTTGTACGCGGACTTCCTCCTTTATCAGGGTTTCTTTGCTTAACCTGTATTCGATCAGGTCTTTTATTGAAATAAGTTTAAGGTCAAATTTTTTGGCGATCTCTTTTAGTTCAGGTAAGCGTGCCATGCTGCCGTCTTCATTCATGATCTCTACCAATACGCCAGCAGGTTCAAAACCGGCTAATCTTGCCAGGTCGATCGTAGCTTCAGTATGGCCTGACCTTCTTAAAACGCCGCCATTTTTCGCTTTTAAAGGAAAAATATGGCCAGGCCTTCCTAAAATATCAGGGGTTGTAGCGGGATCGATCAAAGCCTGGATGGTCTTGGCCCTATCGTGTGCCGAAATACCTGTTGTGCAGCCATGGCCCAAAAGGTCTACACTGATGGTAAAGGCTGTTTCATGTAAAGCTGTATTGGATTGCACCATTGGCGTAAGTTCCAGCTGTGCACAACGTTCTTCTGTAAGTGGCGCGCAGATGAGGCCGCGGCCGTGCTTACTCATAAAATTGATGATCTCTGGCGTTACCGTATTGGCCGCTATAACAAAATCCCCTTCGTTTTCTCTGTCCTCATCATCCACCACAATTACCATTTTACCCTTTTTTATATCCTCAATGGCACTTTCTATACTATCTAACATATTGATTATTTATTATGCAAAGGTAACAAGGTTTACCCTCAATTTTAAGCGTAAGCTATTATGAAATGAGGAAAAAGTTATCAATGGTAAATCGCAGGATCTACTATAAAAGTTGCTTTTAGCCATAAATTATTAGTTCAAACACGCACTATCCTTAAGGAACCAATGTTTTCTTGTCAAACATAATTTGTTAAAGTACCTTTTACAAAATATATTTACCATGGTAAATCCCGGCCCTTTAAATAATCCAGCTAAATAGTAACAACTAACATTTATTAGTAATGAAGAAAATTGGAATTTTATTTGGGAAAGAAAGGGGTTTTGCAGATGCTGTTATTGAAAATATAAACAGTAAAAAGATCAAAGGGATCAAAGCAGAATCCGTTTACATCGAAAAAGTAGAGCATGGAGAGGCTAGTGGTTATGCTGTTATTATTGACCGGATATCACAAAAAGTCCCTTTTTACAGATCCTACTTAAAAAGTGCAGCTTTGCACGGGACTGCTGTTATTAATAATCCTTTTTGGTTAAGTGCAGATGAGAATTTTTTTAATAATAGCCTTGCTACAAAAATAAAAGTGGCCGTTCCTAAAACAGTTATCCTTCCTTCGAGAAATTTACCTCCTGGAACAACAGATGAAGAGTTCTCTAACCTTGCCTATCCGTTAGATTGGGATAAGATATTTCAATACATCGGGTTTCCTGCTTACATGAAGCCATTTTCGGGAGAGGGCAATCAAAAGATATATAAGATCACGCACATGAATGATTTTTTTGCCAAGCATGCCGAAACGGGCGGATTGGTAATGATGCTACAGGAAGAGATCATTTTTGAAGAATATTACCGGTGCTTTTGCGTGGGCGGAAAATATATTCGCGTGAATAGTTACGAACCACGCAATCCTTACGGATCAAGGTATGCGGTTAACTTTAACCCCGATTCTAAAAAAATAAAATCTTTGGAAGATATCGTATCGCGTGTCAATAAATATTTAGGCTATGATTTTAGCTCAGTAGATATAGCAATGCGTGATGATGTATTATATGCAGTTGATTTTTGTAATCCTTCACCTGACCTGGAAAAAGAGACGATCGGACAAGATAATTTTGATTGGTTGATCGAAGTAATAAGCACCTACGCAATAGATAAAGCGCTGGATCAAAAGAACGGAAAAGATAATTTAACCTGGGGCGAGTATATCAGAAAAAGCGCTTCATAACCAATGGCAAATATTTCATACAAACAATTTACACTCGGCGTTGAAGAAGAGTATATGGTGATCGATCCCGAAACAAGGGAACTCAAAAGCCATGAACAAAAAATTGTACTGGAAGGGCAAAAAATATTCAAAGGAAAAGTAAAGGCCGAAATGCACCAGGCCGTAGTAGAAGTAGGTACAGATATTTGTAAAGATGTTGATGAAGCGTTTGCCGATGTATCTACGCTACGAAAAACAATCACAAACATTGCGGGCGATCTTGGATTATGGGTTGGGGCATCGGGCACCCATCCATTCAGCCATTGGCAAAGCCAGCTGTTGACCAATCATGTCAGATACAATGAAATAGTAAATGAATTACAGGAAGCTGCACGCAGTAACCTGATATTTGGTCTGCATGTGCATGTTGGTATGGAGTCTCGCGAAATGGCCATACATATTGCCAATAGCGCAAGGTATTTTTTACCGCATATTTATGCATTGAGCACCAACTCACCTTTTTGGGAAGGTAGAGAAACGGGCTATAAAAGCTTTAGAAGTAAAGTGTTCGATAAATTCCCCCGTACAGGAATTCCTGATCATTTCGAAAATATAGAAGCGTACGAAAGTTATGTAGGGCTTTTAATAAAAACGAATTGTATCGACAATGCTAAAAAGATCTGGTGGGACCTAAGGGTTCATCCTGATTTTAATACCGTTGAATACAGGATCTGCGATGTGCCGTTGACAGTGCAGGAAACCATTACCATTGCGGCTTTATTCCAGGCTATCAGCGCCAAGCTGTATAAATTAAGAATGCAAAACCTTAATTTTATTTCTTACTCGCGCGCACTGATCAATGAAAATAAATGGCGGGCTTCCCGTTATGGCATTGATGGCCGCCTTATTGATTTTGGAAAAGAATGTGAAGTAGATACGAAGGTACTGATATACGAATTACTTGATTTTATTGATGACGTAGTACCAGAACTAGGAAGTAAAAATGCGATCGATTATGTGCATACTATCATGAAGAAAGGAACGGGTGCAGATAAGCAATTGAAAATATTTGAACAGACAAAAAGCCTTATCAACGTAGTAGATTATGTTCACGACGTTTTTTTAGATTAAGCATAGATAATTACTTGCAGCATGGCCCGCAAAGAAAAAAAAATAATACGCGTAGCAATTTTAGATTTGTATCAAGGCATGGCAAATGAGGGTATGCGTTGTATACGCGATATCCTGCAATTTTTTGCCGAAAAAAATAAGGTCGAAGTAACAACTGTTGAGTTTGAAGTGCGGTTAAAGAATGAAGTGCCCGATATGTCTTACGATATATTTATTTCAACAGGAGGCCCCGGCAGTCCGTTAGACAGCGAAGGCAGCGAATGGGAAATAGCTTATTTCAGCTGGCTGCAGCAAGTGCTTGAGTGGAACAGTACTGCAAAAACTAAAAAACATACTTTCTTTATCTGTCATTCTTTTCAGTTGGCTTGCAGGTTTTTTGAAATAGGCAATGTTTGCAAAAGAAAAAGCACGGCATTTGGTGTGTTTCCGATACACTTATTAACTGATGGAAAAAATGAACCGGTATTTAAAGGAATGAAAGATCCGTTTTATGCAGTGGATAGCCGGGATTACCAGGTAATACAGCCCAATGCAGAAACTTTCTGGAAAACACCGGCAACAGTACTGGCTATTGAAAAAGACAGGCCACATGTGCCTTTAGAAAGAGCGATCATGGCCGTGAGGTTCAACAAATATATGATCGGCACACAGTTTCACCCCGAAGCAGATGCAGTGGGTATGAGCATGTATTTGCAAATGGAAGAAAAAAAGCAGACGGTTATTGAAAATTACGGAGAAGAAAAATGGCTAAGCATGATCGAACAATTAAATGATCCTGATAAGATCGTGATGACGAATGCACACCTGCTTCCGAATTTTCTGAAGATCGCAGTTGAGAATGGATAATTGGATAATTGATAAATGATAATGTTTTATAAGGTAAAACGAGTGACCAATTTTCCATTAACAGTTACCATTGTTTATCATGCAAAAAGAGTTACGACAACAATTCAACAAAAATTTTTCCGAAGAAAAATACCGTGCATTTATTGATCAGATAGATGCCTTGCATCCTGGCGCCTTAGATTTTAGGTTGGCAGAAACACCTGTATTCGTTCCCAAAGGATTTACACGAAAATTGTTGCAGGCAGGAGAAGATATCATTGATATTATAACCGATGAACGTTTCGGAATACTAACTAAAAATGCCATCCCTGAAGAATTTATTGTAGCCAATGAAAATAGCCATGCTCATTTTTTAGCTTTAGATTTTGGCGTGTGCGAAAATGCATTGGGAGAATTGGAACCGCAATTGGTAGAGATGCAGGGATTTCCTTCCCTGTTCGCATTCCAGGTAGCGCTTGATGAAATTACAAGGAACTATGCTTCGATCCCCGCTACGCATAGTAGTTATCTAAATGGCTATACCAAAGAATCAACACAACGATTATTAAAAGAAATGATCGTTGGAGAAACCGACCCTAAACAGGTGATCCTCCTGGATATCTTTCCTGATAAACAAAAAACCCGTCTTGATTTTTTATGTACCGAAGATATATTGGGTATTAAAGCAGTTTGTATAACAAACTTGATACCGCAAGACAATAAATTATTTTACGAATGCAATGGAGAAAAGATCGAGATAAAAAAAATATTCAACAGGCTGGTGTTTGATGACCTACAGCAATTACAAGGCAGAGGTATTATTGATATTACATATCCATGGGATGTTGAGTGGGTATCACATCCCAATTGGTTCTATCGCATCAGTAAATACACTTTACCTTTCATGCGCAGCCAGTATGTTCCCACAACTTATTTTTTACATGAGATTAAAGAACTGCCTGCCGACCTGGAAAATTATGTATTGAAGCCACTGTTCTCTTATGCAGGTATGGGTGTTATTATTGATGTAACTAAAGAAGATATTGATAAAGTAACAGATCCCGAAAACTGGATATTGCAACGTAAAGTAAAATATGCGACAGCGATCGAAACGCCGGATAGAAATGCTAAAGTAGAGATCCGTTTATTTTATTTCTGGAAAGATGGATGGGCAAGGCCGGTAGCTGTACATAATTTAACAAGACTTAGTAAAGGAAAGATGATCGGCACACGTTACAACGAAAATGAAACATGGGTAGGTGGAAGTATATCATTTTTTGAGAAATAAAATAAGTCTGACGCTCTCCGTCTGACTTATTTTTTATTGTCAGATGGAGACGATCAGACAATAAAAAGGCCAGGGATTTCTCCGAGGCCTTTCATCTCAATTACCATCAATCCTGTAAAACCTATTTTGGCATTAACACGTGATCAATTACGAAGATCACACCGTTGCTTTGATTTACATCTTTAATTGTAACATAAGCTATTCCGCCTTTTTCATCTTTGATAGCTAATTTGCTACCGTCCATCATGATCCATAATGAACCGCCTTCAACAGTTTTTAATTCTGCTTTTCCACCACCATCTGTAATTTTTTTCATTAGATCGGCTGAACTCCATTTTCCTGCAACAACATGATACGTTAATATCTTAGTTAATGTTGGTTTGTTTTCTGGTTTAACTAAAAAGTCAACCGTTCCTGCCGGCAATAGATCAAATGCTTCGTTAGTTGGAGCGAATACTGTGAATGGTCCTGCGCTTTCTAATGTTTCAACTAAGCCTGCAGCTTTTACAGCAGCAACCAGTGTTGTGTGGTCTTTACTGTTAACTGCATTTTCAACAATATTCTTAGAAGGGTACATTGCTGCGCCACCTACCATTACTGTTTTTTCTTGTGCGAATGCTGCAGTGCTGAATAATACTGCTACTGCGATCAATAACTTTTTCATTTGTTTGTTGGTTTTAGTTTTAGTGTAATATTTAACTGTAATCAATTACGACAAATGAAGAAGGTCGGTTTTTGTATTTAAAAATATTTTTTTATTTCACGCAAAGTCGCAAAGATAAAAAGACGCAAATTAAATCTTTGCGCCTTAATTTTTTCTTACGCGCCTTTGCATGAAAATGTATTAAAAAAAATGCCGACCAATTGGCCGGCATCATCTGTTATGTAAATATTTTTCTACAATGTAGGCGGTTTACCCATTACTACCATTTGGTCCATTGTAGGAGCAGGGCTTCCACCTTTCTTTTCTATCGTGATAGCAAAAGCTTGTACTGCACTGCTAAAAGTTTTCATTTTTTGTATCTTTAATTTAGCGCCGCTTGAAGAAGTGATGATCATCCCCGCATCAACCGGTTTGCCATCTACAATTGCCCATAACTGTAATTGTTTATCTGTTGGCACATCGGGTAAATTACTGGCATCGATATATACTTCACCGGTATTTTTCATCCAGAATATTTTTGCTGCTGCCGTTGGCGCAACACCCATGCCATTCAAAACAACAGGTTCACTGTATTTGCTTTGTATAACATGCATATCTTCTTTCATCGATTCATTCGATCCTTTCATCTCATCATTGCTTTGTTGCAAAGAAGCTAAGGTTTGTTGTGTTTGGTCTAAATTTTTTGCTGTCTCATCAACCTTATTGTACAATGATACATTTATGATAGCGCTGCTAATAAAAAGTATGATAGATGCCGCAGCTGCATATTTCCAGAAAGGGGCAACACTGTTTACTCTTGTATGTAATGGAATTACTTTAACTTTTTTATCTGCACTAACATGTGCTAATATTTTTGTCTTAACCGAAGGCGCAGGTAGAATTGCATGTGCCTGCGCATACGATTCTAATCCCTTTTCAATAGCTGCAAGTTCTGCCGCCACTTCGGGGTGAAGTTTTGCCCATTGTTGTATCTGCACGGTTTCTTCGCTGGAAGTTAAACCGGTAGCATATAGCTCCAATAAACCTGATGATATGATGTCGTTTGCTTGCACGCTGTTATAACATTTTTCTTAATTCAATGATTGCCGTTCTCATTCGGGTTTTTACAGTACCCAACGGTATACCTATCTCTTTGGCTATTTCATCTTGCGTATAACCGCTGAAATAAGCCAGGTTGATAATGATTCTTTGTTCGGGTTTGAGATTTTCTAAATTCTTCCTTAAACCAATTGTGTCGAATCTTTCCGCACCGGAATAATTATTAGACAAATTACTTACGGAATTTTCATCAGCAGAGATTTTTTGCTGCTTTTTATAATTTTTACTGCGTAACGTATCGATCGTAAGGTTACGTGCCAGATTGATCATCCACGTAAATAAACGCCCTTTAGTAATATCGTATTGATGGAAATTGTCCCAGATCTTTATAAAGGCTTCTTGCAGAATATCTTCAGCCAATTCCTTTTCTTCTACCATCCTGAATATAACACCGTTTAAGGCTGGTGCATAGTTATCATATAAGTAGGAGAAAGCCTGCTGGTCACGTTGTCGGAGTGATAAGATCAATTCCTCCTCAGTATATTTTTTGACTAACTCCACTAAGTATATTTGTTTTATTTTGGGTTTGGTAAACCGAAAATAAAGGTTTTCTAATAAATAACAATTTAAAATTACATGGCCTCTACTTCGTATACCGGACTAAATAAATATACTTTGCCTGTTTTAACTTCAACACACCTGTACCGCTTACGCACTTTGTCTTCTTTTCTAAATATCCTTTCTCCTTTTATTTTAAACAATGTTCCGGGGGGTAATGTTTCTACCAACAGCGTACCTTCTTTTTTGGGATCATATTTTCGCAATACCCTTAATAAGCTATCATCGGCGCAACTGCTGGCAGCGGGATTTTTAAGTGTTTTTAATAATACTTTTTCTATATCCGCAGGAAATATTTTTTTTAGTAAGAACTGCGCTAATATTTTACCGTACTCATTTTTCCATTCTGTACCATGTGCCGATACGCGATGCCCAAAACGTTCGTACGTAAATAGATGAGCAAGCTCGTGCAATAAGGTTATTAAAAAGGAATAAGAATTTAAATTTCCATTAACGCTGATGCGGTGATTTTTATCTGCAAAGGAATGACGATAATCACCTAAAATGGTTTTTCGTTCGCGGGTAATAGTTAATTGTACTTTATAGTGGTGGAGATAATGCGCCACTTCTTCGTAAGATCCGGCCGGTAAATAAGATTGTAATTGGTTTAGCGGGGCTTCCTGCTTAGGCATTTTTCTGATTATTCAGTTTTAGCATCACTTTGACTTCTACTGTTAAATATACAAAATATAAAATAGCCCCGGCAAATATGGAATCTTTACTGTAATTATTTCTGTTGGCGAGAACATAAATGAGCACTGCAATAACACATACAAACATCTTTAGCATCATACCGCTCATTACGCTCCTTATAAAAACATTGGGATTGCTGTTTTGCAATGCTTTGTATTGGATAAGGAAAGTGATAACGCCCAGAATGAAAAATAATGTATTAGCTATCAACAGCACATTGCTGTCGAGCCCAAACTTCGGAAATAAAGACTGTGATAATAATAACAAGATGGAGAATACCACAAATACTATAAAAAGAGGTACCATTTTTTTGAGCGCCATACTTGTTCAACAACTTTTAAATATCGATCGACAGCAGGAGACTAACCTGCTGCTGTCATTTTTTCTTTAATTTCTTCCTGCAATCCAATAATTCTTGTAGTGCCCACAGCGCCCATATGGCATTGGCCGTTAAAGATCACAAATGGTTCTACATGTAATTTGCCTGCATATATATCACCCGCAATAACCGCTTCTCCACGAAGTTGTACCAGGTCATTTACTTTTAGGGTACCAATAACTTTACCCAGGATGTCAGCTTGTTCACAATCAATATTTCCTTGTACTACGCCATCAGGGCCTATTAGTAACTTTGCTTTAACTGTAATATTTCCCACCAGCATACCATCGATCCTTATATCGCCAAGGCTTTCAATATTGCCCGTAATAATGGTACCATTTCCAATGATGGTAATGTTGTTGCCTGTTTCAGCCGTAGCTTTGCCTTTTGTGTTAAACATACAAGTTAGTTTTATTGGTGTTTATAATTAGGTTTGGTTGTATGCAATTTCGGCTATTCCTTCCAGTTAGTCATCACTATTATCAGTTTTTGGTAAATTAAGTTGGGTAGTATCCTTACTGGTAACATTCCCACTCAATACTTTTGTAATAGCGTCCAGGTATTGTTGTTTGTTTTTTAATTGATTTTCAATCGAATCCGTCCTGATCTTTAATTTTCTATATTCAGCTACCTGTTTTACATCGCCATATCCAACACCCGGTAAATAATATTTTATAGGGGTAAAAATGATAAGTGAAACGGTCAAAATGGTAAGAAAAACAAAGGTGCTACTCAAAAATATGTACACGCTCAGCCTGCTTAACCGGAATTTTATCACTTCTTCATAAGTGTCCTCATTCATCACCACAAGCCTATAACGATTTCTGAGGCGTTTTAGTGTGCTGTTAGCATCAAGTTTTACCATATTTTTTTGATTGGATGTTAAAATTAATAAACCCAAGCCATTATACCCTTTAATTGCCAAAAATAACCGACATTTAACTGTGCTATATTAACCTTTTGTTTCATGTTTAAGAGGATATTTCCTACAATTTTATCGGTATTTATTTTCAGCTGCTTTTTCCAAATAGCTTATACTCAGCCAAATTGGACCACAAAGCTGATAGATAGCTTACATAAACCTGCCAAATTCCAAAATCACCAGTTGGTTTCGGAGATAATGTTACCCAAAAAACCAACCATCGTCCGCGAGTTCATCGAAAATACATTTACCCACTATAATTATTATTATGATGCCAACCTTAAATTAAATTTGGTGGTAGAAAGGGCTAAAGCTTTTCAAAAAGACGATTATACAAAACTGCTGGCTTTTTATCCATATACTTTTGAGAATACAATGGCTCAAAAAAAAGACCTTGATTCGGTTATTTTAAAAGCAACTGCGGGAATATTGTTGCATGATCTTAGAAATGACTGGATCGATAATATGTATTTCCTCATAGGTAAATCCTATTTCTACAAAAAACAATTCGATTCTGCAGCATATACATTTCAATTTATCAATTTTAATCTTTCTCCGCGCAAGCATAAAAATGATGATGAAGATCCGGTTATCGGAACGGTAGATAATGCGAGCAATGGCGTACTATCTATCGCTACTAAAGAGAAACCTAATGTGGCGCAAAAAATTGCATCACTGCCTCCAAGCAGAAATGATGCATTGATATGGTTGATAAGAACATTGATAGAACAACAAAAATATTTAGAAGCCGGGGGTATCATTAACACACTGCAATACGATCCTAATATGCCGGATAGGTTGAAAGATGACCTGGAAGAAGTAGACGCATTTTTATTTTTTCAGCAAGGCAATTATGATAGTGCTGCTGTTCATTTAGAAAAAGCATTATCTAATGCCGATAATCTTCAGGACAAAGCAAGATGGCAATTTTTGTTAGCGCAGCTGTACGAGCTAACATATCAGTACACAAAAGCTATGGATGCATATAACAGGGCGGCAGCGAATACGACCAACCCTTTGCTGGATATTTTTGCTGATCTTAATATGGCAAAAATGCTGAAGAATCAGGATTCAGCGCATCTCGATGATGGGATCAAAAACTTGTTGCATATGTCGACACGGTATAAGTACGAAAATTATCAGGACATCATTTATTATTCTGCCGGACAATTAGCAATGGAAAAACCGGATACTACTGCGGCTATTACTTACTACACAAAAAGTTTATCGCTTCACCATACCGATGCTGTTTATAAAGACAAGGCATTAGTAGACCTGGGAGATATCGCCTTCAACCGTAAACAATATGGAGAGGCATATGCTTATTATGATAGTCTGCAGGCGACCGATAGCATGGGGGATGAAAAATATGTACGAGCACTGGAACGCACAAAAAATTTAATTAAAATATCAACTGACCTGGCTATTATTAACAGGGAAGATAGCTTACAGCAATTAGCAGCCATGTCGCCGGAAGATAGAAGTGCCGCTGTGAAAAAAGTATTAAAGCAATTGCGAAAAGCTCAAGGATTAAAAAACAAAGCAGCTTATTATGACGACCAGTCGGGAAGTTCAGATATTGGGTTTAGCAGTAGCTCCAAACAGCCGACCGATCTGTTTGGAACAAGCGATCAGGGAGACTGGTATTTTTATAATGCAGCCATAAAAGCAAAAGGGTACAATGATTTTAAAAGCAGGTGGGGAGACAGGACCAATGCAGATAATTGGTCAAGAAAAAGTGCTTCAGCAAATACGTTTGCAACAAATGCATTAAATCCGGATGACACAACATCATTACAGGTAGGCAGCAGCGATACAACACAAAAAGCGGCGCCTGTAGATATAAGCTATAAAGGATTGATGGCAAATATTCCATTAACAAGCGGTCAGATGGATCAGAGCAATGGCTTGCTGTCGAGAAATTTATTTAGGCTAGGGAAATTATACCAAAATAACCTCGAAGATTATAGGAATGCTATAGCAACTTATGAAAGATCGTTACGGTTATTTCCAGATAGTTTATACATGGGTGATATTTATTTTGATCTGTATTATTGCTATCATAAACTAGGTGATACAACAAAGATGGCTTTCTATAAAGATTTATTGGTAACAGCTTTGCCAGATAGCCGTTCGGCTGAATTGTTGACAGATCCCGATCGCGCGCGGCCGTTAACTGATAATGCTGTAGTAGCCGCAAGGTATAGCCATATTTACGACCTGTATATTGCGGGAGAATTTGATTCAGCGATCACAGAAAAAAATAATGCAGACACTTTGTATGGACAAAATTATTGGAGTCCGCAGTTAATGTATATCGAAGCTATTTATTATATCAAATATAAGTGTGATGATAGTTCTGCTATAAAAGACCTGCAACATATAGTTAGTTTCTATCGGCGATCGCCATTGGTGCCACAGGCGCAGAATTTAATAAATGTTTTACGGAGAAGAAAAGAAATAGAAGACTATCTTACTAATTTGCAGGTTACACGCGCTACCGAAGATCAGACAGTATCGATCCCGGATGATACTGTAGCTACCGCTTCGCCGGTAATTAAACCAATAGATAGCAGTATTAAAAAAATTGCTCCGCCCGTTGTTGTTAAGGATAGCGTAAAGAAAGTGGCGCCGGTTGTACCTGTTAATGCCAACCAGTTTTCTTTCAATGAATCATCACCACATCATATCATAATGGTTATGACAAAAGTTGATGGCACTTATGCATCTGAAGCAAGGAATGCATTCTTACGTTACAACGATGAAATGTTTTATGAAAAACAATATACAATTGACAAAGTTAGTCTGGATGCGGATCATATTATATTGATCATTTCTCCATTTGCCAATGCGGATATTGCGATGCAGTATTTTAATAAAATAAATGTGGCTGCGCCGAATGAAATATCATGGTTAGAACCAAATAAATACTATTTTGAAATTATATCTGATGAGAGCCTGCAATTATTAGAAAAGAATAAGGATCTTACAGGCTATAAAAACTTATTGAAAATAAAATATCCCGGTAAATTTTAACATACAAAAGAGTCGATAAAATATATATAGTATGGCACGTTCAGTAAAAATTTTGTGGATCGTATTCCTTAGTGGTTTATTATTCGTTGTGCTTCTTTTTGTAGCTGCGGATGTAGGCGTGTTTGGTAAAATGCCTTCATTGACCGAATTAGAAAATCCTGATGCGGATCTTGCCAGTGAAATATATTCGAGTGATGGCTTGTTGATGGGAAAATATTTTGCTGAGAACCGCACAGAAATAAAATACGATGAGATATCTCCGAATATCATCCACGCATTAGTAGCAACAGAAGACGAGCGCTTTTATGATCACTCAGGTATTGATGCCAAGGCAGTAGCAAGGGTTTTTCTTAAATTAGGAAGAGATGGCGGTGGTAGCCCGATAACACAACAGCTTGCAAAAATGATGTTGAAGCAAGGGCATGGCGGCATTTTAAAAAGGAGCCTTGATAAAATAAAGGAATGGATAATAGCCGTAAAACTGGAAAGGAATTTTACGAAAGAAGAGATCATTGCTTTATACCTTAACCGTGCGCCATGGGGGTATAATTATGGGATAAGAAATGCATCGCGCACCTATTTCCAAAAAGAACCTGCTGATCTGAGCATTGAAGAAGCTGCAGTATTAGTAGGTATGTTAAAAGGTTTTGTATACGATCCCATCCGTCATCCTAAAGCATCATTCAACCGCCGCAATACAGTTATACAAAGAATGGTTGATTGCAAAGAACATTATTTAACACAAGAAGAAGCAGATACGCTAAAAGCAAAACCACTTGTTACCAATTTTAAAAAGGCGGATGATGATGTGGGGATAGCGCCGTATTTCCGCCAGGTGTTGGCAGACAGGTTAAAAGACTGGTGTAAAGACCATCGCAATCCAAAAACAGGAGATAGTTATGACCTGTACAGAGATGGATTAAGAATATATACAACCATCGATTCGCGGATGCAGGATTACGCAGAGCAATCTGTAATTGAACATATGCCTGTTATCCAACAAAAATTAAATGCGTTGTTGAAAGTAAATGGTGCTAAAATGTGGAAGGGCCATGATAATGTTATCGATGCAGCCATGAAGGAAAGTGATCGCTGGAAAAATATGGAAGATGATAGTGTGAGCGACGACGAAATAGCAGCATCATTTAATGTGCCGGTAAAAATGAAAGTCTTTGCCTGGAACGCCGCAAGAGAATTAGATACTGTGATGACGCCAAGAGATTCTGTCAAGTACCATAAACAATTAATGCAGACCTCCTTTGTGTGCATGGATCCAAGAACAGGCGAAGTAAAATGCTGGGTTGGTGGCATTGATTTTAAATGGTTCAAATTTGACCATGTTACTGCACTTAGACAAGTAGGTTCAACATTTAAACCATTGTTATATACATTGGCTGTGCAGGATGCAGGCTACACACCGCAAACATTGGTGCCCGGAGGAACAATTTGTTTAAATGGTAAATGTATCACAGGTGGTGGTGGTACATTGGCGTACGGTTTAGCACATTCAAAAAATCCTGTGGCTTATAGATTGATGTCTGTGATCGGCCCCGATCGTTTAGTGGATTTTGCGCATACCTGCGGTGTTAAAAGTTTTATACCGGATGTGCCATCTATTGCGTTGGGAACTGCAGAAGTGCCATTGCTTGAAATGTTGCGGGCATACACTATGTTCCCAAATAAAGGCTATAATACTGAGCCAATTTTAGTAACACGTATTGAAGATAAAGATGGTAATATATTACAGGAATTTGTACCGGAAGTAAAACAAGTGATCAGCGAAGTGAATGCTTATACCATGGTTAAATTAATGGAAGGCGTGGTTGATTTTGGTACTGGGCATTCTTTAAAGAATTATAATATCCCTGTAAAGAAAGCAGGAAAAACTGGTACAACCAATGATAACACGGATGGATGGTTTATCGGCTACACACCGGAATTATTAGCAGGCACCTGGGTTGGTTGTGATGACCAGTTCCTTAAAATTTATTCAGGTACATCTGGTGGTAATGAAATGGCATTGCCTAAGTGGGGTATTTTTATGAGCAAGATATATGCTGATAAAAAATTGCCTTATGGAAAAATACTCGATTTCCCGGAACCTCCGCAAGCATTAAATAATCCTGAATATGCGGATCTGAATGCTGCGTTATTTAATCAGACAGATAGCACCAGTTATCCGGAAGACCAGGGAAATGGTGATGCGGGCGATTATGGCGACCCCTCATCCAGCGATTATAGTACAGGTAATGATGCGACACAAACTGATGTTAAACCTAAAGTGCTAAAAGATACAGGTAAAATAAAACCTAAAAAACCGGTAGAGAATACATCAAAAAATAAGAGTGATTATTGATGTATTAATTTTCGTCCCAAATATAAAGGGAATAGGATATTAATTTAACCGCAAAAAATGCAAAGAAGCCGCAAAGAAACGCTAAGTTTTTCTTTGCGGCTTCTTTGCGTTCCCTCAGCGCACTTTGCGGTTTATATGACTCACTATTTTTATTCCTGTTTAAGAATGTAAAGAAAGTTGTATAATTGTAAACATGAGAATTATAGTTTGTTGCTGCCTTTTATTTTTATTGAATGGATGTATCCATGCTCACTGCAATCCGAATTGCATTGTTACCATGGATGAGTTGTTGAATAAGAACAGGGATAAAGCATTTATCGTTGACAGCTTCGCCGATGAAAGGGTAGTGATCTTAAAAGATAAAGGACAGGATACCGTAAATGCAGGCTGTTATACTTTTTACGAAAGCGGCAAGTTAAAATCATACGAGTTTATTATTGATGAGGATACAGCGGATTATGCTGAGGAATATGATACGTCAGGAAATATAACCAATGTGATCGGTAAGCCATTAACCCAGGTTGTCATCAAACAGGTAAATGCAGATTCTGTTTTTGTAACGATGTATTTTTTCTCACTAAATAAAGAGTACCAGTCTTTACATATCAAGACAAACAATGATAAGGAATATACGATAGCACTAGCAGATGATACATTGCGGTACACCAATACAAAATACGCATCGATCGGCATTAACCATAAAGGGTACGATAATATTACCGCTTATTGGGATGTAGCATATAAAAATACCTGTACTGATAAAACAGCGCTACTGCAAGATTCAGCCACGCTCTATCCCGATCCTAATTAAAAGATACATGCTTTTTTTGTAAAAAAGCAGGAGAAACCAATCCCCGTTCTTTTCTTAAATTTTTAAAATGACTGGGCGTTAATCCTGTTATCTTTTTAAATTGGGCAGAGAGATGTGCAACGCTGCTATAGTGTAGCTTATCAGCAATTTCCGTAAGGGTATACTCATTGAAAACAAGCAGCTCTTTTACTTTATCAATTTTAAAAGTGATAAGGTATTGTTCAATGGTGGTGGCTTCTACTTCAGAAAAAAAGCGCGTTAAATAAGCGTAATCGTGGTTTAATTCGCGGCTCAGATAGTTGGAAAAATTGACCGCAGGCTTTTCTGCTGAGTTATTTACATAATTAGCAACGGTCTTTTTTATTTTTTCAACCAGGATACCTTCTTTGTTTTGGATCAATTCGAGCCCGGCCCTTTTTATCGACTCATTTAATTTATCAGCCTGCTCTTTTGATATTTTTTCTTCCAGGGTCGCTTCGCCAATATCAATGGATTGAATGCTGATATCCAGTTTTTCTAATTCATCCTGCACAAATGCTATACAGCATTCGCAGGCCATATTTTTTATGTAGACTTTCATATGCTACAAATTACATCATTATTTTGTAGGAAATACCAGGGCAATAAATTGCCTGTCTTTTTTATCTATGCGCAAGCATAAACGAGGCACGTAACTAATTATATCCTGTTCAGCATCAAATTGATCAGGTATTTCTTTGTTATCCATGTTCGTGAAGTAGATAAATTGCCGCCCATTTCTAGTGATGATATGTACTTCAGTACGTTTTTCTTTTGTCTCACCATTATAGTAAAACACGATCGTGGCATTAAAGATGATGGTGTCGTTATTATTTTGTAAGGTAAAAAACTGGATGAATTGATTTAATGGCATACTCGTTTCCAATGGTAGATCTTTTTTAAGGTTAAGGCCTACACAAAGAAACTACAACTACTGAGTATAGTTGTTACACAATAAGAACAAAATGTTATATAATTATGTTATTCAGTTATTGATCGAATGATGGTTGAAAGGCTGAAGCTCTCTCCGGGGTGAAGTTCTATGATATTATTAAATGCATTGGCCGCTTCAACACAGATGAATGTTTTGTAACCATCAGGCGACATATCGCTCATTGTTTTGGTGGTTTCTACGCCCGGATTCCAAACGACGGTTGTCTTGCTACCGGCTTTGCCTACACGAATATTTCTTTTGTAACCTTTGTCATAAACAATGCATGTTTCGGTATGATCGAGGTAACGGCGGTTTTCTTCTTTTGTTATCGTTAATAATTTTTCCTGTTGTTGTGTGCCGGTGTCAATTCCTGCGGGGAAATAAGTAGCATGTAGTAATCCTTCAATACTGATATTGCCGATATCGCTTACATTAAAGTAACTGTGTAAGGCATCAGAATAAGTAAATGTTTTGTCATCGGTATTAGTACAACGCAATGTCAGTTTAAGCTGTGTATCGATCGTTACAATTATCTCTGCCATAAAAGAAAATGGCCAAAGCGTTTTTGTTGCAGGTGAATCTTGTAATAATAATGTAACAGATACAGCTCCTTCCGGCGAAGCAGTAGTAGTTTTTACCGACCAGGTAGAAAGTCTGGCAAAACCATGCTGCGGTTTTTTGCTATCCTCAGGATTTGGCCCAAACCAGGGAAAACAAATTGGGATACCACCCCTGATAGCTTTGCCTTCCTGGAATAAACTTTTATCGCTCATCCAAAGAATATCCTTTTCACCTTTTGGGATATAACTTATGATCTGTGCACCATATAATGATATGACTGTTGTTGCGTATTGATTTGTTAAAGTAACAATTGGCAGTTCGCCTTTTGTTGTAGAAAATTCAATTTGTTTTGAATGGCCAAACTGCTGGTTCAAGTCGGTGATTGTCATGTTGCTTTATTTTTAAAAGAGCTGTAAATTATAACAATTATGGGTACAAAATAAACTGCTTTCGCTTATTAATTTCAGCACCGTACATTTGCAAAAAAAAATATCATTTGGCAAGAAGAGTAACATACCGGAGCAAATACGCTGAAAATACAGGAGAAGCCTTGCCTAAACGCGAGCGCAGGGAAATAACGCCATTGGATCCTGCTATACTATTGCCATTTGTAGAAGGGAAAGTTTTGCTGATAGACAAGCCATTGCACTGGACGTCTTTCGATATGGTACGCAAGCTGCGCGTTATGCTGCATATAAAAAAGATCGGCCATGCCGGAACTTTAGATCCTTTGGCAACCGGGCTTTTGATCATCTGCACAGGAAAATTCACAAAAAAAATAAATGATTACTCGGCACAGGAAAAAGAATATACAGGTCAGATCACTTTAGGCGCTGTAACAGCAACCTATGACCTGGAAAGTGTGCCGGAGCAACCAAAAGAATATGCGCATCTTACAGAAAAAGAGATCAGGGATGCCGCAAAGAAATTTGTTGGTGAGATAGAACAGATGCCGCCAATGTATTCAGCCATAAAAAAAGACGGCGTGGCTATGTATGAGCTGGCAAGAAAAGGCGTGGAAATAGAATTGAAGGCAAGAAAAGTAATGATCTATCAGTTTGATATTACGCGGATCGAACTACCGGTGGTAGAGTTTAAAATACTATGTTCAACGGGAACGTATATACGAAGTATAGCCAATGATCTTGGCACAGCGTTAGGTTGCGGAGCCTACTTAAGTAGTTTGCGCAGAACGGCAATAGGAGAGTTCTCTGTAGCCGATGCGATAAAAGTAGAAGATGTGTTAGTTAAAAAGGATAGCTGAGACCGATAGAGAAATTGAAATTTTCATATCGCCAGGCTTTGTACTCATTATCAGGCCCCTTGGTAAATATTTTTTGGAAGGCATCATTAAAGCTTATATCCGGAGCCTTCCATCCATCGTTGATATAGGATATTTCAGGACGTTTGAACCTGAAACCAAAATCAAATCTTACAAGAAAATAATTAAAATCAAACCTGAACCCTGTTCCCAGATCAACGCCCAGTTGCTTATATAAATTAGCCAATTGAAATTGTAAACTATCTGCGCCACTTACGTTATTAAAGTTCCATACGTTACCAACGTCGGCAAATACGGCGCCCTTTAACATTAATGTATTGGGGATAAGGGAAATGATATTGTACCTGTATTCAATATTACCTTCCAGTTTTATATCACCGGTTCTGTCGTTAAAAGTGGTGGTATCAGAATAATTAGCCAAAGGGCGGGCTCCCGGTCCAATACCTCGTATACCCCAGCCCCTCATGCTATTAGACCCACCACTATAATACTGCTTAAAAAAAGGCAGGGTAGAATCATGGCCCAGTGGTACACCAACACCCGCAAACAAATGGAATGCAGCAGAAGATTTTCTGTAACCTATAAGATGAGAATAATCAACATCAAATTTTACAAATCGGCTCAGGTAATTTTTGATAAAACCAACTTGCCCTAATATAACACCAGATTCTTCAAGGTTAGTTCTGAAAATATGCTGACGGTTAATATGCCTGGAATTTACAACCGTTGAAATATAACCAATACTACTACCCAATACTAAAGCAGTATTAAAAGAATATCGTAAATAGGGGTTATACTGCAGGTCTTTGTTAAAACTATCCGATTGATTATACAGATACGAGAATTCAAAATTCAAAGGCTTGAATATAAATTTGCGTGTGGGCCGGTTACTCCATTGATAGCCCATTGCTAATGTGTAATTCTGCAGATTAAAAAACTCGATACGCTTTACATAAGAAACCCCCGTATTAATAAACGATTCTTGCTCTAGTAATCTTTTCCTGTTTAAATATTTAAAAGGTGTGATCAGTCTTGGAAATGTAAAGCTATTAAGGAATCCATAGGTCCTGGAGTAGACAATACTTCCATTGGTTTGATGAGCGCCTACTTCATATTCGGAACCCACATTTATAGCATTCGTCATTTTTACCCCTCGCTTACCTACATTCCTGTCTTGAAGAGATACGTTTGCAGCAACACCCACTAAATTTGCTCCAGGTGTATTGGTACTATTGGTAGAAAAACTTCCTTCAATGCCGGCCTCAAAACCATATTTTTTTGCTGGGGTTAATTCAACGATCATATCAAGCTTGCCTATACTATCTTTTTTGCCTGTCGCCGTATCTTTTAGATCTACGATGGTGATATTATTACTTTGCCAAACATTTGTTTGTGTAAAATTGTTCATCGTTTTGGTGTAGATATCCTGACTGAATACGTTGCCGGGCTTTAAAAGCATTTGCCTGGTGATCAAAGAAGTGCGGAATAATTGTTTATGATAGCGGATAATAAAATGGCTTTTTGTAATTACTTGTGTGTAACTGCTATCGTCTGTAGCATCACCGTTAACGTAATCAGGATAGATGTACACATTACGGATATAATATTTTCTTAGTCGCAAGCTATCTGTAGTTGGGTTTGATCCTACCTGCAATTTAATTGTAGGCTTGTTTCTTTCTTCATTTGCCAGCGCTAAAAGTCGTAGGTTTTCGAATGGATCAGATGTAACCGTTGTTAATGCAGCAATAGAAGTGTCGCCCATTACTTTGATGTCATCGGAAGTAAATTTATAAAACCCATAATTACGATATAACTCTACCAGCCGGCTTTCTTCTCCTAAAACATTTGCTCTGGTGATGGGCTCGCCTCTGCGTAAATAAGTTCTGTTCGCCGATTTAAGCGCCAGGTCTTCCAGCTCCGGTTTTTGAAATAAATAGCTTACGGTATCGATCAATGTTGGCGGACCTGTTACTACAGTGTAGTTAACGGCTACTCTTTTTTGAATTTCTGTTCGCCACGGAAAATGGCGAAAGCTAAGTGTGATCTTTCTTTTAGTAACGGTATCGGCCTTATAAGATGCTGATGAATTATAATAACCAATATGCAACATAGACGCTTTCATATTTCTTGCCGACACACCTGAATAACTACTATCATAGGCAGGAGGATTATTGACAACATGTATGGCGAAAAATATATCGTTAGAGATCACTTTTGAACTATCATCTAACTGATCGAGCAATCGCAGTTTTAATACACCTTTTTCTACGCTGTTAAATTTACCTCCCTTAACTTCGATGGTATTCCTGTAAACAAATGGACGGCCCCGCTGGTGTTTTTTAACAATAGTACAGGAAGACAGCAATACTGTAATAAAAAGCATATTTTTAAAATAGTATAAAAGTCTTTTTCCCGTCATTGGCTTGCTGAAACTATAAATTAAAAGTAGATGTTAAGTAAATCTAAGGTCAAATATATTCAAAGTTTGCACCACAAAAAATTCAGGGATCAGGAAGGAGCATTTATTGCCGAAGGAGGCAAGGTAGTTTTGGAGCTTTTGCAGTCTCAACAATTTGTTTGTACCAACATAATAGGAGAGCAAGAGTGGCTACACGACAATGAAATATTGATCCGGAAACATTTTACAGGAGACATAGAAGTGGTAAAGGATTTTGAGTTACAAAAGGCGTCTGCGCTTAGTACAGCATCCCAGGTATTGGCTGTTTTTACAAAAATGCCGGCAAAGGAAGTCGTTGTTAAAGGCCGGGTAACGCTATTATTGGATACTATTCAGGACCCCGGTAATTTAGGTACGATCATTCGTATAGCAGATTGGTTTGGGATAGCGGCCATAATCTGCTCTGCAGATACGGCAGATCAATACAACCCTAAAGTGGTGCAAAGTACTATGGGAAGCCTGGCAAGAGTGAACCTCGTTTATACAGATCTGGAAAAATGGATAGCCGCCAATAAAACAATTAAAATATACGCAGCAGCGCTGAACGGAAAAAATATTGATACCTTAAAAGGTTTGAAAGAAGGTTTTATTGTGATCGGTAATGAATCGAAAGGCATCAGCGCAGCAGTAATGCAATTGGCGACTGAAAAAATAACGATCCTCAAAACAGGCAGTGCAGAATCTTTAAATGCGGCAGTAGCTACAGGAATTATTTTATCTCATTTATAATAGTTATACGTTTGTGCAGATCTTGTAGGCTACAAAAGCAAAAACAGTAATAACTACTTCTGCTATAAGGAATGCATTGAATGCTCCCCAATTTCCTTTCAGATAAGATACCAAAAGGCCGATCAGATTAAATAACGCGGGCGGAATAATAATTACGCACCAATAAATAAGGCCGTTTTCTTTTGTATAGGCAAAGCTTTTATCACCTTCTCCAAAAAACATAAAAGAAAATATTGCATAACCATAAAAGGCTGCGGTACAATAAACAGTTTCTACCAGTAAGATCTTTACAAGATCAACCAGCATATTTTTTATATTTTGACTATCCATAAATAAATTTTATCTGAATTGAATGGCTTTTACAGGTTTTACTGTTTTAACCAATAATGTTGGAATGATCAAAGTAGCAAAACATATCGCTAAGGTAACGGCATCTACCAATGCAACCTCCCACCATATTACCTGTGCATGCGCAGCGCTCATGTAGTAAGCTTCTTCATCTAATTTAATAAAGCCTGTTTTTTCCTGTAGCCAGCAAATGCCAATACCTAATATTGTTCCCAGGATAATTCCGGCAATGGCAATAACAGTTGTGTTGTATAAAAATATCTGCTGTACATCCCAATCACTCGCACCTACAGCTTTTAAAATACCAGTCATCCTTGTTCTTTCTAAAACGATTATTAATAAACAGGTGATAAGATTTACAACAGCAACAATTATCATGATGCCTACCAATATGTATTTGATCTTATCCTGCAATGCGAGCCAATCGAAAATGTTTGGATAAATTTCTTTGACGGTCCTGCTGTACCAGCCTTGTGGCAGTTGATCATAAATAACCGAATTAACGGTATCGATCTGTTTGTAATCATTCAAAAATATTTCGTAACCGCCTATCTGGTTGCTTTGCCAATTGTTAAGGCGCCTTATCAGGCTGATATCGCACAAAGCAAAATTTTTATCATATTCATCGATCGATGTTTTGTAAATGCCGCATATCCTTAAACGCCTGGCAGATTTACTTCCATCTTCTCTTAAAAAAAGCACATCAGTACTGTCATTTACATCAACACCCAATTGCCTGGCGGTGTAGGCAGAGACAACCATATCCTTACTGTACATACTATCTTTAAACACGGGCCATGTGCCTTGTCGTAAAAAAGGTTGTAATCTTGAAAAATTAAAACTGCTATCGATGCCTTTTAATAACACACTCTCGATTTCCGTATGGTATTTTATGATGGCAGATTTAGTAGCATACCGCTCAACAGTTTTTACCTGTGGCAGGCTGCGTAAGTAAGTTTCGATGGTATCGTTGGTAGAGATGGGGGACTCTTCGGCGATATTTGCCCTGTCGTCCATGTTTTGCTGTACCCGGATATGCCCCCAAAAGCTAAATACTTTATTACTGATCACCTGTTGAAACCCGTTCACGAAACTCAGGGAAATGATCATAATAGCTACGCTGATGGCGGTTGCACCAACGGCTAACCGTATGATGAACCGTGAAAACGTTCGCTCACTGTTAAGCGCTATTCTTTTAGCTATAAAGGCAGAAATATTCAAGCAGCATAAATTTGTTATCTTTCAAAAGTAAATATTTTAATTACTATATGAATCTTTTTAAATATTTAGTAGGCACGATCTTTTTATCCATATCAGCAGTTACTGTTGTTTTTGCTCAGGATAATATCTATTACAATAATATCCGTACCGTAAGATTTCATCCACCAGGCCAGCAAATGGGGATGCCTGTGTATAACCTTAATAGTTCAGGGCAGCTCAGTCTTAGTTTTGATGATATGGATGCTGATGTAAAAAATTATTATTACACTTACCAACTCTGCGATGTTAATTGGCAGCCGGTACCAGATATAAGCCAGTTTGATTACCTCACAGGATTTACGCAGTCGCAGATCACTACTTACAATTATTCTTATTTAACAACGACCAGTTACACGCATTACCAGATATCACTCCCCGAAGCAAGTATGTTGCCAACCCGATCAGGAAATTTTTTGTTAAAAGTTTACCTGGATGGTGATACATCAAAGTTGGTATTTACAAGGCGTATGCTGGTATTAGATTCTAAAACAACAACATCTCCAACGATCATGCAGCCGTTTGGTGCACAGTTTAAAACTGGTCAGCGTTTAAAATTTACTGTTAATATCGGTTCTATCAATTCATTTAATACAAGCCAGGAAATAAAAGTAGTAGTGTTACAGAATTATCGTTGGGATGATGCCATGAGTGGTATTCCTCCAACTTTTATAAGGGGCAATAACCTGGAATATAACTCCGATGATATTTTTGTTTTTCCCGGTGGGAGAGAATGGCGCTGGCTGGATATGAGAAGCTTTAGTTTACACAGCGACCGCGTTAAGAGTGTGAACTATAAAAAAAATGGCAATACAGATGTTTACCTGGTGAAAGATGGTGACAGGTCTAATCAACCATATGTTTATTACAGTGATTACAACGGTTTGTACATTGTATCAACACTTGACAATACGAGTGTGGGCACACAGGCAGATTATGCCACTGTTCATTTTAGCTATGCAACACCAAATCTTCAGCCTTATCCCGATCAGGATATTTATTTATATGGGCAATTGACCAATTACAGGTTTACTGATTCTACTAAACTGGTATATAATCCTGATAAAAATGAATACGAGATCAACAAATTACTAAAGCAGGGATATTATAACTACAACTATGTATTGGTAGATAAAAAAGATCCCACAAAAAAAACGGATGTTGATGGCAATTTTTTTGAAACGGAAAATGAGTATACCATATTGGTATATTATAAATCATTTACAGATCGTACAGATCAGTTGATCGGGTGCACAGAATTTGATTCAAGAAATGTGCAGAACTCCATTGGTAATTAGCTTTTTTTCGGGAATACTTTCTAAGTTTTTTAAAACTAAAAATTTTCTTTGTATCTTTGCAGCGGCAAGTCTTATACGGCCAGCTCCTGTTGAACTCCCCCAGGACCGGAAGGTAGCAAGGGTAGATGGTTGAGCGGTGCGATGTAAGTAACTTGCCATTTTTATTTAATATTGGCGATTTAATATATAATATTGTAGACAGTTTGCTATTTTGCAAACTGTTTTACATTTCGGGATATTTATATTCAATTTATACTATCAATACCATGAATCCTACCCAATTAGAGAGCCGTTTACGTGCTTTTGCCTACAGAATAGTAAATGTTTGTGATGCGTTACCTAAAAAGAAAATTTCCAAAGTAATAGAAGATCAATTATTAAGATCATCATTTTCTGCTGCAGCAAACTATAGAGCCGCATGTAAAGGAATAAGCAAAAAATCGTTTGTTGCTAAATTGAGCATTGCATTTGAGGAAGCAGATGAATCCTTATTTTGGACTGAAGTAATTAAGGAACTAAAGTTATTGCCAGACGAAAAATTATCGTCAATTATTAAAGAAGCTTCAGAATTAGCAAGTATCTTAGCAGCTGCAAGGAAAACATCACAAGCAAGTCTTAAATAATTAACATTGTTATGCTATATTGGCATTAAGAATTACTTTGAGCATGCTTTTTGCTCTTAAAAAATATTAAATATTCAATCTTAAATATTACATAATGAAGTTTTTTATAGACACAGCCAACCTGGCTCAAATTAAAGAAGCCCAAGATCTTGGGATATTAGATGGTGTTACAACCAACCCAACTTTAATGGCCAAAGAAGGAATTAAAGGGAAAGAAGCGGTAGAGCAACATTACAAAACAATTTGCGAGATAGTTCCTAACGGAGATATCAGCGCGGAAGTTGTTTCTGTTGATTTTGATAATATTATTAAAGAAGGTAAAGTGCTGGCGGCTTTGCATAAAAATATTATTGTAAAAGTACCAATGATCAAGGATGGCGTAAAAGCGATCAAATGGTTTACGGATCATGGTATTGCAACAAACTGCACATTGGTGTTTTCTGCAGGACAAGCGATCCTTGCTGCAAAAGCAGGTGCAAAATATGTATCGCCATTTATTGGCCGTATTGATGATAGCGGTTGGGATGGAATGGAACTGATCCATCAGATCCGCCAGATCTATGATATTCAAGGATTTAAAAGTGAAATATTAGCAGCGTCTATTCGCTATCCAAATCATATTATTAAGTGTGCAGAAGCGGGTGCCGACGTTTGTACATGCCCGTTAGATTCTATCTTAGGGTTATTAAAACATCCTTTAACTGATATCGGGTTAGCTAAATTTTTAGAAGACGCAAAGAAATTTGCGTAGAAAATTTTTGTCTTAACCGTTGATTGAAGTTGATTCGATTGATTTAGTTGATTTTTATATCAGCGGGATCACAATAATCAACTTCAATCAACGGTTCAGACATTTTTAATTCGATATCCCAACCCGCTGCTTACTATATTCATTTACTTTAAGTTCATTGATCATGAATAAGGCAACATCCCCCGAGTATATATTATTATTATTTACAGCAGGAAGATAAGTAGCAGTAGTAGTAAAGAGCCCTGTCGCACTTTTATCAATGATCTCCGGACAACAAACTAATGTCCAATTCAATTCTGAAGCTTTTAATGAGTCAAATGCTTTAAAGTGTTCTTCACTAACGGGGAATTGTGCCGGCGGAAATTCTTTATCATGAAATAAATAAGTATCATCAGGTGCATTTAGAATACCGAAACCACTCACAGCGATAATACGTTTTATACTTGCTTTCTCCATTTGTTTAATGATATTTTTCATCCCCAATGAGCGTGATCTATCAGTGCCGTCTGTTCCTCCATCTAGAGAAGATAATATAGCATCGCTTCCTTTAATGGCTTTGTATACTTCACCTTCATCGAACAATGCGCCGTGGATCAATTCAAGGTTATCATCTTTTTGGAAATCTTCTGTAAATACATTTCTGCCGAAGGCTTTTACTTTATAGCCTTTAAACAAAGCTTGTTGCACCAGTTGTTTGCCAACTGATCCTGTAGGGCCAAATATGGTGAGTTGCATACTATAAATTTGAGAGTAAGGTACACTATTTATTTTCTTAAAACATCCGCAAACTCATCACCCTTTTTATCAAATACAGCTTTGGCAAAAGGGCATAATGGGAATATTTTAAACCCGTTTGTTCTTGCATAATCAACACCTGCATGTACCAGTTGATAGCCCACATTTTTGCCTTTTAGTACATCATCTACCTCCGTATGTTGAATGATCAGCAGGTCTTGATTAGCTATGGTATAGGTCATTTCGGCAAGGTTTTTATTGCCATCTATTATAAAAAATAAACCCTTACCGTCTTCTTTTTCTTCATGTTGTATCTGCATTTGCGCGTTTTTTGTTGAATTTACTAAAATAATTTTTTTATTAATTAAAACTGCCACATATTTGCATCAACAAATGAAAAATAAATATACAAATAACAATAGTTGGTGGTGGCAAGCAATTTTCTAATTGTGTCGCTTAACTATTGGTATGTATTAACATAAATACTTCATAAGCCCCGACACAATTGTGTTGGGGCTTTTTCTTTTTGAGACAAAAAATTACAATGAAAAAAATAACAATAACAACCACATCAAAAAAGATCCTGGCAGATGTGTACACGCCGGTAGGAATTTACCTACGGTTAAGAGATAGGTTCAGGGATACGATCTTGTTAGAGAGTACGGATTTTCATGCAGGCGAAAATAGTTACACTTTTATTGCTATTAATGCGATCGCGGGTATTGAGATCAGCAGTACTTCTGTAATGGAATTCAAATTACCGAATGAAACGCCTGAAAAAATAACGATCGCTGATCCGGCAGAAGTACCACAACAGCTTTGGAATTTTATGCAGCATTTCGATATCACCAAAGCTGCAACAAAACCTGTTACCACAGCACAAGGGTTATTCGGTTATACAACTTATGATGCCGTACAATTTTTTGATACGATCCATTTAGATAATCCGCAAGGAGCGGGGCAGGCAACGCAGATTCCTTTGATGCGCTACAGATTGTACCAATATGTTATCGCTATCAATCATTTTAAAGATGAGCTATACATTTGCGAGAACAAGATCGAAGGCATTAAAAGCGAAGTAGAACTGGTAGAGAGTTTGATCAAGAGCAAAGATGTACCAACCTTTCCTTTTAAAACTAAAGGGCAGGAAACATCTAACCTCACCAACGAAGAATATGTTGATATCGTTAAAAAAGGAATTAACAGCTGCTTAAGAGGGGATGTTTTTCAAATTGTATTGAGCAGAAGATTTCAACAATCTTTTACGGGAGATGAATTTAATGTGTACAGGGCTTTGAGAAGCATCAACCCTAGTCCGTATTTATTTTATTTTGATTATGGCGATTATAAATTGCTTGGATCTTCACCGGAAAGCCAGGTTATCATACAAAATGGAAAAGCCATTGTGCATCCGATCGCCGGAACTTTTAAAAGAACGGGCGATGATGAACAGGATAAGGAGCTTGCCGTAAAACTGCAACAGGATCCAAAAGAAAATGCAGAACATGTGATGTTGGTAGACCTTGCAAGAAATGACCTGAGCAGGATGTGTACAGAAGTAGAAGTAACACAATACAAAAAGATCAATTATTACTCGCATGTAATTCATATGGTGAGTGAAGTAGTGGGTAAAGTGCCGGCGGAAACCAATCCATTTAAATTATTAGCAGTAAGTTTTCCTGCCGGTACATTAAGTGGCGCGCCAAAATTTAAAGCGATGCAGCTGATAGATAATTATGAGCCTACTGCAAGAAGCTATTATGGAGGTGCTATAGGCTTTATCGGGTTTGATGGCAGCTGTAATCATGCCATTATGATCAGGACTTTTTTAAGTAAGGATAATACTTTGACATCACAAGCGGGCGCCGGGATTACTATAGCAAGCAAACCAGAAAGTGAGCTGCAGGAAGTAAACAATAAATTAAACGCATTAAAACAAGCTATTGAGTTAGCACAAAATATTTAGGATGAAAATTTTAGTATTCGACAACTACGATTCTTTTACATACAACCTGGTTCATTTAGTAGAAAAAATAACGCACCAAAAAGTTGATGTGTATCGCAATGATCAGATCCCTTTGGAAAATGTAAAAGCATACGATAAAATAATTTTATCGCCGGGGCCGGGTGTGCCAGGCGAAGCAGGCTTATTATTGCCATTGATAAAAGAATATGCACCTACAAAATCTATACTGGGCGTATGTTTGGGCCATCAGGCAATTGGAGAGGCTTTTGGCGGTAAGCTAACCAACTTAAGCTCAGTATACCACGGTGTGGCAACGCCAATAAAGATCATCAATCAAAACTCACAGGTCTTACATGGTTTGGGAGATGAGGTGGAAGTAGGAAGATACCATAGCTGGATCATTGCCAACGAAGGTTTTCCTGCAGAGCTGGAAATAACTGCAACAGACGATAACGGTTATGTAATGGCTTTGCAACATAAAAAATATGATGTGCAGGGCGTACAATTTCATCCGGAAAGCGTGTTAACGCCAAAGGGTGAACAGATGTTGAGGAATTGGCTGGGTAAATGATCCAAACCATTGATTAATGAAACACAATGGTTCACTAGTATAATTAACAAGAGCGAAATAATATTTTGATCTGAAATCAAGTACATCAGATTAATCACAAGAATCAAAGGTTCAGACAAATAATGAAAAAGATATTAAACTGTTTATTCGAACATAAAAACCTTTCGAGAGAACAGGCTAAAGAAGTATTGCTCAATATTTCTAAAAGCATGTATAGCGAAAGTGAAATAGCTGCCTTTATAACGGTGTACCTTATGCGTAGTATCACCATCGAAGAGCTGCAAGGTTTTAGAGATGCGTTAATGGAGCTTTGCGTATCGGTTAATTTGAATGGCTATGATGTAATGGATATTGTAGGAACTGGTGGCGATGGAAAAGATACTTTCAATATTTCAACGCTCAGCTGCTTTATTGTGGCGGGTACCGGAAACAAAGTTGCCAAACATGGTAATTATGGTGCATCTTCTATCAGCGGTTCATCTAATGTGATGGAGCAGATCGGATATAAATTTAAAAATGATGTTTCGATCCTCAAAAAAGAGATCGAAACGGCTAATATTTGTTTTTTGCATGCGCCTTTATTTCATCCTGCTTTAAAAGTGGTTGGTCCGGTTAGGAAAAGTCTGGGAATAAGAACATTCTTTAATATGTTAGGCCCCATGGTCAATCCGGCTTCGCCGAAATACCAATTAGTAGGTGTCTACAGCCTGGAAATGGCCAGGATATACAATTACCTGCTACAACAAAATGCGGAAGCGTTCACGATTATCCATAGTCTGGATGGTTACGATGAAATATCTTTGACCGGCGATACCAAGATAATTACACAGGCCGGAGAAAAAATAATGACTGCCGAACAATTAGGTAAAAGAATGGTAAAAGCGATTGACATACAAGGTGGTGATACCGTTGAAGCTTCTGCAAAAATATTCATGGATATTTTGAAAGGAAAAGGGACCTGGTCGCAAAATGCAGTAGTATTGGCAAACTCAGCTATGGCATTGCAATGTACAGGTAAATATGCAACGTATGAAGAGTGTTATCAGTTAGCAGTAGAAAGTTTAGAAGGTGGTAAAGCTTATGAGGCATTGCAAAAATTGATACCCCCAACCCCCTAAAGGGGGCTTTGGCGAAGTATTACTTGAGGCGCGCACAAAACTAGTTGAGCTATTATAAAAGAATTATAAATAATAAAAAAACAAAAAGCCCCCTTTAGGGGGTTGGGGGTATGAATATTTTAGATACAATAATAGAACAGAAAAAGATCGAAGTTGCTGAAAGGAAAGTCACATCTCCTGTTGAGCATCTTAAGGAAAGCGCTTTCTTTTCTCGTCCCATTTATTCATTAAAAGAATTTTTATTAGATGAAACGAAGACTGGCATCATTGCCGAGTTCAAAAGAAGATCTCCTTCCAAAGGAATAATTAATGATAAGGCAGACGTGGAAGAAGTAACGAGAGCATACACACAATTTGGCGCCAGCTGCCTGTCTGTTTTAACTGATGAGCATTTTTTTGGCGGACATACAAATGACCTTAAAAGAGCAAGGGTAAACCATATCCCTATTTTAAGAAAAGACTTTATAATCGATGAATATCAAATAGTTGAAGCGAGGGCAATGGGCGCTGATGTTATATTATTGATAGCGGCTTGTTTAACACCCGAACGTGTTAAAGAATTAGCGACCTTTGCAAAAAAAATACAGCTTGAGGTTTTGTTAGAAATCCACAATGAAGAAGAGTTGCAGCATATTTGTGCTGAAACGGAAATTGTGGGCGTTAACAACAGGAATCTAAAAACATTTACAGTAGATATTAATCGTTCAATTGAATTGAGTAAAAAAATTCCTGCGGATAAGATCAAAGTTGCAGAAAGCGGAATTCATGATATTGCCACAATTCTAATTTTTAAGAAGGCAGGCTTTAAAGGATTTTTGATCGGAGAAAATTTCATGAAACAGGCAGATCCAATGATCGCATTTGCTGATTTTGCCAATCAATTAAAACTATCAGTTCAATGAGATTAAAAGTTTGTGGTATTACGCAGGAAGAGCAAATGACACAGCTGGCTGACGCGGGAGCAACTTTTGGCGGGTTTATTTTTTATCCAAAGTCTCCGCGCTATGCGCTACGTACCATGACGACTAATCAGATCAAAAAAGAAAATAACATCAATAAAGTAGGTGTATTTGTAAATGCTACAGTAGAAGAAGTTTTACAAATGGTTGACGAATGCCGGCTGCACATTGTACAATTGCACGGGGATGAAACACCAAAATATTGCGAAAAGATCGCTGATTATATTTCCGTAGTGAAAGCTTTTCGCGTAAGTGAAACAGATAATATTGGCTGGAGGATACAGGAATACATGAACGTATGCGATATGTTCATGTTCGATACGGAAGGCGTAGGGTATGGAGGCACAGGTAAAAAATTCAATTGGGATATGCTCAATAATACGGAGGTGGGTAAACCTTATTTTTTAAGCGGTGGCGTAGAGCCAACTGATGCCGAAAAATTAAAGCTGTTTGAAGAAAAACCCGAAGCAAAAGCTTTGTTTGCTGTTGATATCAACAGTAAATTTGAAATAGCGCCGGGCATTAAGGATATGGAACTCATTAAAAAATTTGCACAAGAAATAAAATAACAAATATGAATATCAAAGTATGTGGCATTACACAAATGAAACAATTGCAACAATTAGATGGATTGAATATTGATTTTGCAGGATTTATTTTTCATAAAGATTCTCCGCGCTACGTAGGAGATAAAATTTCTAAAGATGAGTTACAGTCTGCCGATTTTGATGTAAAGAAAATAGGCGTGTTTGTAAACGCTACTTACGACGAAATAATGGAGACAGTGGAAGATTATGGATTGGATATTGTGCAGTTGCATGGAGACGAAACACCTGAATTGTGCGAGCAGCTCTTAGAAGATGTTGAAGTGATAAAAGCTTTCAGCATTGGGAACGACGATGAGTTATCTATCGATGAAATGATCGCTGATTACGATGAAGTATGCGATTATTATTTATTTGATACAAAAGTAAATGGCGCAACCGGCGGCACAGGCGAAAAATTTGACTGGAAAAAGATCGCTAAAAGCAAAATAGAAAAACCATTTTTTTTAAGCGGAGGTATCAGTGTTGATGATATCGCAAAAATAAAAGCATTTAAACATCCTGATTATTTCGGCATTGATGTGAACAGTAAATTCGAAAAAAGCCCTGGTGTAAAAGATATGGCCTTATTGCTACAATTAAAGCAAGGGTTGAAAAACGCCAAGTAAAAAATATGATCCTCGTAAGAACAGCTACCATACATGATCTGCCCGCAATGACCGTTATTTATAATGATATTATAACTAACACAACAGCGGTATACGATTATGAGCCTCATACGATGGAGATGCGTGAAAAATGGTTTGCTGCAAAACAAGAACAAGGTTTCCCTATATATGTTGCGGAAGAGAATAAAGTGATCGTAGGGTTTAGTTCTTTCGGAACATTCAGGGCATGGGCCGGCTTTAAGAACACCGTAGAGAATTCAATTTATATAGCTGCAGAACACAGGGGCAAAGGAATAGGGAAATTATTGTTGCCTCCATTAATTGAAGCGGCTAAAGAATTAAAACTACATGCCATCGTTGCGGGTATCGATGCAACAAATGATATCAGCATAGCACTGCATAAAAAATTCGGCTTTACAGAAGTGGCGCATTTTAAAGAAGTGGGTTACAAATTTGATCGATGGCTTGATCTGGTGTTTTTAGAATTGATTGTGTAATGTTGTGTTTTGTCATTCAGAGCGAAGCGAAGAATCTAATTCATAAATTATATGGATCGTTACTATTACGTTTATATCCTTACTAATATTCATCGTCAGGTTTTGTACATAGGTGTTACTAACGATGTTAGGAGAAGAATATTTGAACATGAAGAAGATTCAAAAGGAGTAAAGAAAACATTTGCCGGGAAAAATAATTGTGTTCATTTACTTTATTGGGAAAGTCATGAATATATAAATAATGCTATAGCAAGGGAGACTGAGCTTAAGGGCTGGAGCAGAGAAAAGAAGTATAACCTGGTTAAAACAATGAATTCCGAGTTAAAATTCTTAAACAAAGAATTATAATTTCTTGTCATTCAGAGCGAAGCGAAGAATCTAATCCATGCATAACAGAATGGTTACTTAAAGATAAGATTCTTCGCTTCGCTCTGAATGACAAAACACAACGATGCTTAATTAATAACAAAAAGATGACAACAAAAGAAAATATATTCTCTGTAGATGCGCATGGTTATTACGGAGATTTTGGCGGCGCATTTATTCCGGAAATGTTATATCCGAATGTGAAGCAATTGCAGGATGAGTATTTGAAGATAATGTATGATGATGCTTTTCAAAAAGAATTTCAATATTTATTGAGGGATTATGTTGGCCGCCCTTCACCCTTATTTTTAGCGGAAAGATTGAGTAAAAAATACGGCACATCTATTTACTTAAAACGCGAAGACCTTAACCATACGGGTGCACATAAGATCAATAATACCATCGGACAAATTTTATTGGCAATACGTTTGGGTAAGACAAGGATCATTGCTGAAACAGGCGCCGGTCAGCATGGCGTAGCAACAGCTACTGTTTGCGCGTTAAAAGGTTTGCAATGTATTGTGTACATGGGTGAAAAAGATATTGAGCGCCAGGCACCGAATGTAGCAAGAATGAAAATGTTAGGTGCAACGGTAATACCGGCAAAAAGCGGTAGCAAAACTTTAAAAGATGCAACGAATGAAGCAATAAGAGACTGGATAAATAATCCGGTTGATACGCATTATATAATCGGCAGCGTTGTAGGCCCGCATCCTTACCCGGATATGGTAGCGCGTTTTCAAAGCGTTATCAGCGAGGAAATAAGAAAACAGTTATTAGAAAAAACAGGAAGCGAATTACCAACGCATGTAGTAGCCTGTGTAGGCGGCGGCAGTAATGCAGCGGGTTCTTTTTATCATTTCTTAGATGACCTTTCTGTAAAATTAGTTGCAGTCGAAGCAGCAGGACATGGTGTGCATAGCGGTTTAAGTGCCGCAACAACTCAGTTAGGAACGCCGGGTATTTTACATGGCAGCAAAAGTTATGTAATGCAAACCGAAGACGGACAGGTAATAGAGCCACACAGTATTTCTGCAGGATTGGATTATCCGGGCATTGGTCCATTGCATGCCCATTTATACAAAAGCGGTCGTGGTATTTTTATGAGCGCAACAGATGATCAATCTTTGGAAGCAGCATTTGAATTAGCAACTTTAGAAGGGATCATTCCTGCACTGGAATCGGCGCATGCATTGTACGCGTTGAACGAGATCAAATTTAAAAAAGAGGATGTAGTAGTAGTCTGCTTAAGTGGAAGAGGTGATAAGGATATGGCAACATATATGAATGCTATGAACAAAGGGATCTAACAAAATCTCCAAAAAACAAAATCCAAAAAAACAAAAAATATGAAAGCTATTAAAACAGTTACATTAAATTATAAAAGCAACAAAGTCCCCTTCAGGGGGTTGGGGGTTTTACTTTTAATATTATTCGCTTCCTGCAAAGGCGGCGAATATATCAACCACGACCTAAAAGCAGAGAGGATCGGTGATTGCTCTGCAACAGTAACGGCTTGCACCATGACAGAAAATACTTTTGGTGAACATTACGAATTTAACCGTTGTTTAGTGGAAGGCTTTAATACAGATGATTATCTGATAGAAAGAAAAGGCGATACACTTGTCTTGACTTTCCCCAAAGAAAGAAACGACGGGCCAAAGGCCTTGTATAAATTGGATCTTGATATCCACGCCAGTCCAAAATATAATTTTATAAAATTAGGAAAAGAGGTCTTACAGATCAGGCCGGTAAATTAGAACGATGAGTAAAATACAAACGCTTTTCAAAAATAAAAGCAACAAAGTGCTGAATGTATATTGTACTGCAGGTTATCCTGAATTGGCAAGCACGGTTCCGGTGATGAAAGCATTGCAACAAAACGGGGCTGACCTGATCGAGATTGGAATGCCTTACAGCGATCCTTTAGCAGATGGAGAAGTGATACAAGAAAGCGGCAGCAAGGCTTTAAGCAATGGTATGACGATTGAAATTCTATTCACTCAGCTTAAACAACTTCGCTCAGATAACCCCCCTTCAGGGGATGGGGGCATTACTGTGCCCATTATTTTAATGGGTTATATGAACCCGGTGATGCAATACGGATTTGAAAAATTTTGCGCTAAAGCAGCAGAAGTAGGCATAAGCGGATTGATATTACCCGATCTGCCGATCTATGAATTTGAAACGCAATACGGCGCTATCATAAAAAAATACGGATTAGATTTTATCTTTTTAGTAACACCCGAAACAAGCGAAGAAAGAATAAGGAAGATCGATGCATTAACAACAGGATTTATTTATGCCGTGTCGTCTTCCTCAACAACAGGCAATAATAAAGTCATTGCCGATCAGGAACCTTATTTCAAAAAACTGCAATCGATGAAACTGACCAACCCTATATTGGTTGGTTTTGGTATAAAAGATAAAGCTACTTTCAGCGCAGCTTGTAAGTACACCAATGGCGCTATCATCGGAAGCGCCTATATAAAGGCGCTTGCCAACACGAGTAATATTGATACAACTACTAAAGAATTCTTAAATACTGTTTTAAACTAATGCATCTGCAAAAAACCGGTTAAATTGCAGGCTCAATATTTTGCTATGAAACATATCCTTCTTTTAGCGTTCTTATTGCCTACTGTAATTTTTGCGCAGGTTGCGGCAAAACCTAAGCCAACAGCGTCCGTTGGATTTTCTATCAGCGGAACGGTAACAGGTTACGCCGATGGCATTACGGTAACTTTATTGAACGGACAAACAGGCGCTCAATTAGATCAAACAGTATTAGCCAAAGGAAAATTCGCTTTCAAAGGAAAAATGGATGAGCCTGATTTCAGGATATTATTATTCAATGGCCAGCCACCTTTCATCACGCTTTTTTTAGACAATAGCAATATAAAAGTTAGCGGAGATAAAGCAACGATCGATCATGCTATTGTTACGGGTTCACCCTCGAATAAAAGCTTTAACGAATACAATAATCAAATAGCGCCTTATCAATATCTTTTTGCAGATGATGCGCCTTATGATTCTATAGCCATACAAAAAGCGGCAGATATCAGCGAGAACTTTGCAAAAAAATATCCTTCATCGAATGTGGCAGCATTAGCTGTTATTCGTTTTAGCCAGCTCACGGAAGATTATAAAACAACGGAAGAATTATACGATGGGTTAAACGCATCTGTAAAAGCATCTAACTTAGGAAAATATATTGCACAACAGATCAACGATGCAAAAAGAACGCCTATCGGCAGCCTGGTGCCGGATTTCACGCAAACGGATACAGCAGGTGTTCCGGTAACATTGTCTTCTTTACGCGGTAAATATGTATTGGTTGATTTTTGGGCAAGCTGGTGCCGTCCTTGCAGGGCAGAAAATCCCAATGTTGTAGCTGCTTACGCTAAATTCAAAGATAAAAATTTCACCGTGCTAAGCGTATCATTGGATCAGGCAAAACCAGCCTGGCTTGACGCTATTAAAATGGACGGTTTAACCTGGACAAATGTCAGCGATCTGCGTGGCTGGAGCAATGCGGTTGCAGCGCAATTTGGTATAGTTAATATCCCTCAAAATATTTTAGTGGCACCTGACGGAACATTGGCAGGTAAAAATTTACGTGGCCCTAAGTTGAATAGAAAGTTAAGTAAGCTGTTGAGATAGAGGGATAGGTTAAAAAGTAAAAAGTCAAAATCTATAACTAGATTGCCGGTTGCAAATTATTTTGTTACCGGCATTTGTATTTTAATTTAACTTCAGTGGCGTCGCACGTTTCAGTTACATATCTTTATTCAGCTTTTATTGTAGCGAAGGATATTGAGATTTTTAGTTTGCTACTGTATTAAAGGGATTAAAATATATTCTATCGAATCCACTTTATTGTATAATACAATTTTATCAGCTTCTTTTTTAATGGCAAATTCTCTTTCATTTGTTGTCATATAATCTTTCGTCACATCAAAAAGAACAATATTATATAAATTTTCATTGTTCACTTTTGTTTGGTCTATATCAGCAAACTCATAGGTTGTCACATATTTTCTGGTGCTGGTTAAAAAATGAGTTGCGGTTATAAGAACGAGTTGCGTATCTATATTTGCATTGTCTTTAACATGAATTAATTGCCAGTTTTTAATACCGTTCCAGAAATAATTTTCTAAATAAGCTTGCACACCTTCCCACGGATAGCTGCTGACCTTAATGTAAGTAGCAGTATCAGTCAGGTATTGAATTTGAATAGTTGTATCATTCAATAATTGTAAGCTATAGGATGCCTTGGATGTTTTTCTTGTATACTTATTAGTTGACTTATTAAAAAACAACTGCTGTTTTGTAGACTTCTGTTCAAACCGATATTCAAAGTGTATGAAATTAAGCGTATCAATATAAATCAATCTGGCCCTGGCATATTTGGTTAATCCAACTGAATCATGTGTGCGCAATGCGTTTAAATAATTTACATTCATCCATGATCCACCGATCAAAGTAGGATCTCGTTTTTTTTGTGAGAAAGAAGTGCCGGAAACCAGCATACATAAAAGGATCAAAATTACTCTAGGATTCATATTGGGATTTTGAAAAAAATGAGCGTTAAAACTGCAATTGTCTTTTATACAATTGTACCGTATTCTCTAATCCTAAATACAGCGCATCACATATCAATGCATGTCCGATAGATACTTCTAATAATCCGGGAATATTTTTAGCGAAGTATTGTAAGTTCTGCAAGTCAAGATCATGGCCTGCATTAATTCCCAACCCTAATTCATTTGCTTTTTTTGCAGCAGCGATATATGGCTTGATGGCCGCTTCTCTGTTGCTTGCATATTGTTTTGCATAACCTTCGGTATACAATTCAATTCTATCAGTGCCTGTTGCAGCGGCGCCTTCTACCATTTCAACAACAGGGTCAACAAATATCGACACTCGGATATTCGCTTTTTTAAATATAGCGATCATCTCTTTCAAGTATGCCGCATGTTTAATAGTATCCCAGCCATGGTTCGATGTTATTTGTCCTAATGCATCGGGCACTAATGTTACCTGTGCAGGTTTGTTCGCTAATACCAGGTCAACAAATTTTTGTTCGGTGCAATTGCCTTCAATATTTAATTCGGTGCTGATCACTTTTTTCAATTCAAAGACATCTGCGTAGCGGATATGCCTTTCATCAGGCCTTGGGTGCACAGTAATTCCCTGCGATCCAAAACGTTCAATATCTAAAGCAGTTTTTACAAGATCCGGATTATTGCCACCCCTGCTATTACGCAGCGTAGCTATTTTATTTACATTGACTGATAATTTAGTCATTCCAATTTTTATTTAAAAGTAGCATTTTTATAGCTATTTATTATTCAGCATTATACTGGAAGAATTCTTAATTACTAATTATTAATTCTTAATTATGAACTACATTAGTATAAAAAATAATCATCCCAAAACAATACTCCATAATCATTCTGCGCGAAAGGCAACTATTGTTGCGCGTGTTAACGCTTTGGGTAGTGGTTAACGATAATGACCTGTATGAGTTAAAAGAACAAAGGCCACTGATCATCCCTGCAGATAAATTACCTATAAGAATCTATGTAAAGAACGGCTTCCATTTATCAAAACCTTTTGTGATCAGCCAGCCATTAACAGAAAATTTTTTTATAGATATCGGCTGCGAAGCAGATAATGAAAGGCTATGGGGAAGTATATTGACCAGCTCATTGCTTTTTGTAGTATTTATAGCTACTCACTTACAGCTGTTTATCATAATGGCCAACCTGCCGCTTTTTTACATCATATATAAATTCTTTTTTAACCCTAAAGAATTTATCACCATCGAAAAGCTGGTCAGGAAGAAAAAAACACCTGAAAATAAAAAAAGAAACCAACGTTATCAGTTTCCCTGATCAATGTTTTATAAAATTAATATTCCGTTTGATACCCTGCCATTTGCTACGCTTCAATGGAGAAGACTTGAAAATATGTTTGAAGGATTCTTCCGTAAGGTCCTCCCAATCATTCGTAGAAAAATTCAATATCTCGGGGATCGGTTTAAAATTAATTTCATTCGTGGGTTTTGCAAACCTGTTCCACGGACAAACATCCTGACAAATATCACAGCCAAACATCCAGTCGTTAAATTTATCCTTCATTGCACCGGGTATCAATGCCTCTTTTAATTCGATGGTGAAGTAGGAGATACACTTACTGCCATCGATCACTTTATCAGGTAATATCGCATCAGTAGGACAAGCATCAATACATTTTGTACAAGAGCCACAATAATCTTTCACATAAGGCTGATCATATTCCAATTCAAGATCAACGATCAGCGTAGCAATAAAAAAGAAAGAACCTGCTTGTTTATGAATGAGGTTACCGTTTTTTCCTACCCATCCCAATCCGCTGCGCTTGGCCCAGGATCTTTCTAAAACAGGGGCACTGTCTATAAACCCCCGGCCTTCTACTTCACCGATAGTTGTTTTAATGTGTTGTAATAAGCTGCGTAATTTTTCTCTGATCACTTCATGGTAATCATCACCGTAGGCATATTTAGCAATTTTAGGGATCTCGTTATTTTGTTGTTCGGCTGGAAAATAATTCAGTAATAAAGTAATAACTGACTTTGCGCCCGGCACTAATTTGGTAGGATCAATGCGCATGTCGAAATGATTTTCCATATACTGCATGGTGCCGTGCATGCCTTTATTTAACCAGTTTTCCAATCGCCTCGCATCTTCGGTTAATTGTACGGCTTTTGCAATGCCGCAAAAATTAAAGCCTAAAGTGGTGGCGTAATTTTTAATAATATTGGTTTGATCGGCAGTGTTCATTTACACATTAAAATTACTTAAGAAGCAGGATTGTACGTGAATATTTTTAAACGGGTACTTAATTTCAAAAGAATTTGGTATTTTGTATTCTAATTATCCCAAACTCTAGTCCAATGATGTATAAATCTGTATCTATTTTAGTTGGCATACTTATGTGTGTTGTAACAGTATCCGCCCAGGACAAATGCCCGGTAAAATTTGGCCACGTAACTCCCGAAGATTTTGATATTTCTAAATATAAAGTTGATAGTAATGCCAATGGAGTGATCATTGCTGATTATGGAACCAGTTCATATACATATAATTTTGGTGGATTTTCTATCGAATATACCCGTCAAAGGAGAGTCAAAATCATTAATAAAAATGGATTTGATCTGGCAACTGTCGAGATTCAATTGTATAATGAGGTAGAAAATCTGTTAAGTGTAAAAGCAACTACCTATAATTTAGAAAATGGCAAAGTTGTTGAAACAAAACTTCCTTCAGATGCAATATTCGACACTAAAGAAGATGATAACCATACCGTAAAAAAATTCACACTTCCCGCTATTAAAGAAGGGACAATTATAGAGTATTCCTATACAGTTAAATCACTTTCGGCATTATACTTACGACCATGGATATTCCAGACATCTTATCCTACTGTGTGGAGTGAATATGAAGCGCATATCCCGGATTTTATTCAATACGTATTCCTTTCTCAGGGTTATGAACCCTACTATAAAAATGTAGAATCTTCACATGCAGATATATTGATCAGGGGTACAGATAATGATTATGATTGGTGCATGCGTAATGTACCTGCTATTAAAGAAGAGAAGTTTACGACTACTATTAATAATTATGTGGCAAAGATTGAATTTCAGCTATCAAGCCTGCGAATTCCTAATCAGATTGAGCGTGATTATATGGATAGCTGGCAAAAGGTAACTGATGATCTATTAAAAGATCAATATTTTGGCGGTGACCTCAATAAAAATAATGGCTGGCTTCATGATGATATAAAATCAGTAACACAGGGAGCTATAAGTGATGATGATAAAGCAAGGCTCATTTATTATTATGTAAAAAATAATATCAAATGCACTGATCAAAATGGCATCGTGTTAACAAAATCAATTAAACAAACTTTTAAAGATAAAAATGGTTCTGTTGCTGATATAAACCTGCTTTTAGTAGCGATGCTACGCTATATAAATTTGAAAGCAAACCCAATAATACTTAGTACAAGAGAGCACGGTTATATCAATAAGATCTATCCTTTAGTAAGTAAATTTAATTACGTTATTTGTCAGCTTGTGATTAATGGAGACACAAGCTATTTAGACGCTACAAAATCGTATTTGGGTTTTGCAAGGTTAGATGCAAACTGTTATAACGGGCAAGCTAGAACGGTTGATTCGGCCGCTACTCCGGTTTATTTTCTTGCGGACTCATTAAGTGAACGTAAAGTAACGATTGCAACCGTATTAAGCGATTCTTCAGATATGGTAGCTAACGTGCAATTCAATCCTGGATATTACGAGTCTAGTGATATCCGGAAAAAGATCACAGCAAAAGGCAAAGATGATTTTATAGAGAATATCAAATTGGGATATACAGATGAAGCGGCCGTATCAAATGTTAAATTCAAGTATTTGGATAGTTGTGAAAAGCCCCTCCAAATGAAATATGCTGTAACATATAATGGGTACAGTAAAGATGATGTGATCTATTTTAATCCGATGCTTGGTAGCGGTTACAAAGAAAATTATTTCAAATCTGCTGAAAGGAAATATCCGGTTGAAATGCCGTACACAATGGATGAAACATATTTGTTGAATATGAAGATACCTGATGGATACGAAATAGATGAGTTGCCAAAATCGGTTCGGGTTGTTTTTAATGATGAAGAGGATGGCTTTTTTGAATATATGATCGAAGTGAATGATAATATGATCAGTCTTCGGTCGCGCATAAAACTGACACAGGCGACATTTGATCCGGATGAATACCAAACCCTTCGTAACTTTTTTGATTATATTGTAAAAAAACACAACGAACAATTTGTGTTTAAAAAGAAAACCAAATAATGAGAAAAAGATATTGTTTATTACTGCTGCATTTTTTTTTATTACTGAGCTCTTATGCTCAGGATGTTGATTATAATGTTAACCTCATCTCTCCTGAATTGCGCAAAAATGCCAATGCCGTAACAAGGCTGGAAGAAACAAAGCTGGTTATAAACAATATAGGGAGCGGCACGCTTTATCATAAGTATGCGATCACAGTATTTAGTGAAGCAGGAGATAAATTTGCCACCTTTTTTGAATATTATGATAAATTTAGAAAGGTCGATTATGTAGATGGAAAGCTATTTGATTCTACGGGAAAAAAAATAAAGACAATGAAAAACAGTGAGCTTAATGATATAAGCCTTACGGATGGTTTTTCATTAGCAGATGATTTCAGAGGCAAAGTGCACAACTTTGAAAGAAATACGTATCCTTATACCATCGAATATACCTGTTCTATCGATTTAAATAGCCTGATGTTTTTGCCATTATGGACGCCCGTGCAGGCGTATAATTATTCAGTTCAGGATAGCAAACTAACTGTTGAATGCCCAGCCGATTATAAGCTGCGCTACAAAACTTTTAATTATGATCAGGTACCAATAATTACTACCGTTAATAATAATACATCTTACGAGTGGGCAGTTAAAAGTGTTCGGGCAATTAGCGAAGAAAGATATTCTCCGCTTTTGCATGAAATAACGCCCTCAGTGCTTTTAGCGCCTACTGATTTTAAGATGGGCGATTACGTGGGTAATATGAATTCGTGGAAAGATCTGGGTGAATTTTTCTTTACCCTTAATCAGGGAAGAGATGTACTGCCGGATGGTCTAAAAAAAACAGTACATCTGTTAACTGATAATATCCCTGATACTATCAACAAAATAAAGGTACTATACACATACCTTCAAAAAAATACAAGGTATGTAAGTGTACAGTTAGGCATAGGCGGTTGGCAAACCTTCGATGCTAATTACGTTGCAAAGAACGATTACGGAGATTGTAAAGCTTTAAGTAATTATATGCATTCCATGTTAAAAGAAGCGGGCATAAAATCTAACTGTACACTTATTAATGCCGGTCGTTTTAACACGGATTTTGAAGAAGCTTTTCCTTCCGCACATTTTAATCATGTTATAGTTTGTGTTCCGATGGCGAAAGATACTATGTGGCTGGAATGTACAAGCCAAACTTTACCTGCCGGATACCTGAGCGGTTTCACTGCTGACAGAGATGCGCTATTAATTGATGAGAGGGGTAGCAAATTGGTCCATACGCCTGTTTATGGGTTATCGGATAATATACAAAAAAGAAATATTATGGCTGCTATTGATAGTGAAGGGAATTTGAGGGCAACTATAAATACACAAGCCAAAGGAATGCAGGGAGATCACTTACATGGACTGATCAATGGTCTCTCAAAAGATAAAATAAATGAATACCTGAAAAATAATATTGACCTCCCTACTTACGATGTAGTTAAATTTAATTATAAAGAGGATTCATTACTAGTGCCTTCTGTATACGAACAGCTTGAGCTAACAGCAAATGATTATGCGCAGGTGAGCGGTAAGCGTTTATTTATTACACCCAATATCCTTACAAAAAACATCACGAAACTACAATCGGAGGAAGAACGTAAAACGAAGATCGAACTATCATATGAATATGCGGATATAGATACAGTTGAAATTCAGATACCGGCGGGCTACACTCCCGAAAGCATTCCAGCGGATATTAGTATTAAGAATAAGTTTGGCAATTATTTTGCTTCGGTAAAAGTGAATGGCAACAAAATATCATATTATCGAAAACAAGAACAGGTAGGCGGAAATTTTCCTGCAAGCGACTATGCCGATCTTGAAAGTTATTACGATAAAATGTATAAATACGACCGTTTAAAAGTTGTATTTATCAAAAGCGATCCTCAATAGATAGATTGCCAACCGCATGCTAATATTTGACTGTGTAATGAACAGTAACTCTTCAATTTTGCCGAAATTATCCGCGCTCAAAAGCCTGCAACAATAGCAGAAACCACCCAATTAGCCTGAATTTGCGGCAGAACGAGCTATATTTATAAGACATATTTTCTGAATTGCTTCTTTGGAGTAGGTTTTGCAGCTACTATTTGAATTTAATCAAATTTAAAGGACAAATTTTATATATGAACTTAAACAATTTTACCATAAAAGCACAGGAAGCAGTGGCGCATTCGCAGCAACTGGCTTTTAATAACCAGAACCCAACCATTGAAACAGAACATTTGTTGAAATCGTTGCTAAGCGAAGATGATTCTGCTATCGGATTTTTGTTGAAAAAGAATAACGTGAACGTGGGCTTTGTAGAATCTAAGCTGGATGAGGCCATAAAAAAATTACCAAAAACACAAAGCGGCGAGCCGGCTCAAAATGTGAGTCGTGATATGAATAGCGTTATCCTGAAAGCAACGGCCAGCTTAAAATCTACTAGCGACGAATTCGTTAGTGTAGAAAATTTGTTATTAGCCATTTTGCAGGGAAATGATAACAGCGCTAAATTATTAAAAGATGCGGGCCTTACTGATAAGGGCCTGTTAGCCGCTATAAAAGACCTGCGTAAAGGATCAACCGTTTCTTCTCAAACACAGGAAACACAATTCAATGCCTTAAATAAATATGCAAAAAATTTAAATGGAATGGCACGTGCTGGGAAATTAGATC
>DATHHR010000111.1:0-9073 GCA_035317105.1 Ferruginibacter sp.
CACCTAATCCTAATACAGCTAAACCAGCAACACCCATTCCCATTACACTTCCGCCTGTAAAAGATACACTTAGTGCTTTTGACAAACTTGTTCTTGCAGCTTGCGCTGTACGAACGTTTGCTTTTGTAGCGACTCTCATACCGATGAAACCGGCTAATGCACTAAAGAAAGCGCCCAGCACAAATGCTAAAGAGATCGTCCAGCTGCTTGCGGGGTTGCTATAGCCCATGATCGCAAGCAATAATGCTGCTATCACTACAAAGTAGCCTAATATTTTGTACTCAGCTTTTAAGAAAGCCATTGCACCTTCAGCAATATAAGTGCTGATTTCTTTCATTCTTTCATTACCTGCATCTTGTTTGGATACCCATGCAAACTTTATAAAAGTGTACAACAATCCCACAATACCCATTGCCGGAATTACGTAAATCAAATTGGTCATAGTTTCAGTAAATTTTGGCGGCAAAAATAGGGGAAATGCTTTGAAAAGCATAATTATTGCCTTTTGGTGGTTCTTAGTTGTTTTTGTTCCACCATGGGCTTATGATGATGGTATTTCTTTGATCGCTCATAGCCGCTGGGCTGCGTTCCTGCTCCAGCGCTTACTTTGGCCACTGCCTAAAACATGCTGCGCATGATTTTGGCTGCCACGCTTCGCTGGCACCGTAGCCAAAGAGGCGCTTCCTCAGGAACTGGTAGAGTGGGTGCCATGATGATTGGAGAGCATGTTGTTTATGGCTTCATTATTAATTACTAATTATTAATTAATAATTAGTAATTAATAATATAAAGAAGACAGGAATATTTAATTATTCAATTCCAAATCATACTGCCATATCCCAAATTTCCACCAGTAACTGCATAAGTCGCATCTTTGGGAACGGTGCCAGCGAAGCGTGGCAGAAAAAATAGTGCGCAGCACTTTTTTTCAGTTGCCAAAGCAGCGACGTTGCAGTTACGATGCCCGCCGGCATGAGGCGAAAGCCATGCATAAAAAACAGCGAACAAAAAAACAGGTATTCAATAAAATTCCTACATTTATAAAAAACTAACGAATATGAAAAAACTACTGATCGCAGCTTGCCTGTTTCTTGGACTTGCACTAACTACTACCGCACAAACAACACCAGCAAAAGCAAAAACCGACACAACAAAAACGGCTACTCATTTAAAAGCAGACGGAACGCCGGACATGCGTTACAAAGCAAACAAAGATGCTGCAAAACCAGCACCGGCAGGACCATTGAAAAAGGACGGCACACCGGATATGCGCTACAAAGCGAATAAAACCGATAGCACTAAAAAGAAATAATTCTTTTTTATAGTAATTGAACACCTTCCGATTGGGAGGTGTTTTTTATTGGTCGTATATTTATAAAAATTCTTTATGGATAAAAAATCGACAGATTCTTTAGTGGTGATGACAGAATTAGTATTCCCCAACGATACCAACAACTTTGGAAATTTAATGGGCGGACGGTTAATGTACTGGATGGATATCGCGGCAGCAATGTCTTCCATGAAACATAGTGGCTTACCGGCTGTTACGGCGTCTGTAGATAATATCTCTTTTGAGAACCCAATTAAGATCGGGAACGTGGTGCATATACAGGCCCATGTTACCAGGGCTTTTAATACCAGCATGGAAATTCATATAACCGTTTGGGGTGAGGATGTATTAAAGCGGTATAAATATAAAAGCAACGAAGCCTATTATACTTTTGTTGCAATGGACCTTGAAACAGGCAAGCCAACAAAGATCAATCAATTGATCCCTGAAACAGAAGAGGAGATACGTTTATTTGATGGCGCATTGCGCAGAAGACAATTACGTTTAATACTCGGCGGTAAAATGAAACCGCAGGATGCGGAGGAGTTGAAAGCCTTATTTACTAATGGGTAATGTGTTTATTTAATATCTATTATTTAATATTGAATATTTTAAGTTGCATTATAATATTCAATATTACTTCTACAATATTCAATATTTATATTCCCTCGCGTTCAAGCAGCCACCTAAACCTCTTTCTTTTCTTTTCGAATTTAAGATTGAATTTTACAATGCTGTTCTTTTGCAGATGCGCAATGGCTTCATCAATAGAATCCGTTACTAAAAAAAGATCAGTATCATTGGGAGAAATGGTCTGATAATTTTTCATCGTTTCGATATATACTATCAGGTCTTTGTGAAACTCTTTACCAATGATGATGATAGGGAATTCATGTACTTTTTTTGTCTGGATAAGCGTCAGCGCTTCAAAGTATTCATCCATTGTTCCAAAACCTCCCGGCATTACAACAAATGCATAAGAATATTTTATTAGCAATGTTTTACGTACAAAAAAGTATTTGATATTTACCCATCTGTCCAGATAAGGGTTGTGCGATTGTTCATGCGGTAAAACAATATTGCAGCCAACGCTTTTACCACCAACTTCCTGCGCGCCTTTATTAGCCGCTTCCATAATGCCGGGTCCGCCGCCAGTCATGATGGTGAAACCCATCTGTGCAATTTTGCCGGATAGTTCACGGGCCTGCTCATAAAAAATATGCCCTTCTTTAAAACGCGCCGATCCAAAAACGGTAACGCAGGGGCCAACAAAATGTAGTGTTCTGAAGCCTTTTATAAATTCTAGTAAAACTTTAAATGCAAACTTGAAGTCTTTCCAACGGTTCTGAGGACCTTCGAGGAATTGAATTTCCGATTTTGTCATGCTGTGTTATAATTCAATTGCAAACCTAGTTAATAAAAAAGTAATAAGGCAAAAGTTAAAACCAAAAAGTAAAAAGAAAACCCAAAAGCGAAGCATACTGCTTAACTTTTGGGTTTTAACTTTTACTTTTTACTTTGTTTAATGCATTGCTTCCGCGAGGTCAATTTTTTCTACTATTTTTTTCTGCTTAACAAGCAATACAAAAGGAATACAAATTAAGAACGCAATGCCCAGGTACATAAATACATCCATATAAGAAAGAACAGATGCTTGTTTTCCTATGGCATAGTCAAGCGAAGTGTAAGCGCTTTTTAGTGCAATATCCGGAGACATGCCTTTCGACATAAAACTATGCTGCATGCCCAGTACCCTTTGTTGTACTGCAGGATTATTGACATCTAATTTACTTACCAGGTCACTTCTGTGTTGCATATTGCGGGTAGCCATGAACGTGGTGATCAATGCGATACCGAACGAACCACCCAGCTGGCGCATCATACCGGTGAACGCCGCACCTTGCCCGATCTGTTTTCCTTTTAGTGAAGAAAGAGATAACACGGTGATCGGGATAAATAACATACCCATTCCAATACCACGAACGATCAATGGCCAGAAGAAATTATCAACGCTGGTATCAGGTGTCAATATAGAAAAGCACCAGAAAGTAAATACGGCAAAGATTCCCAAGCCAATAGATACGAGTACTTTTTGTGGCGCACCTTTTTGTAACAGCTGTCCGATCATCGGCATCATGAATGCTGTAGTGATCGCAGACGGTATCATTAATAAACCAGCCTGTTGCGCCGTCCAGCCCAATGTTGCCTGCGTATATAATGGAATGATAAAGGTTGATCCATACAATCCAAAGCCCATGATAAAGGATAGGATAGTACCTGTTCGCAGGTTAACATTTTTTAATACACGCAATTCTACGATCGGGTTTTTGTAGGTCAATTCTCTCCATATAAAAAAGAATAAACCAAGCGTCGCTACTACTGCAAAGAATGTAATATTAGAGCTTGCAAACCAATCATCATCCTGGCCTTTTTCTAATACATATTGTAAAGAGCCTACAGTAGCCGCTAATAAGCCAATGCCTAACCAGTCGATATCTTTAGCAGGCGTTTTTTCTCCGTACTTCGGACTGCGTACAAAGTATAACGTTAGTATAGTTGCAATGATACCAATTGGAATGTTGATATAAAAAATGTACGGCCATGAAAAGTGATCAACAATATAACCGCCTAATGGTGGCCCTAATGTTGGACCGATGATAACACCCAATCCATATATCGCCTGTGCCATCCCTCTTTTTTCCAGCGGATAGCTTTCTGTAATAATTGTTTGTGAAGTAACTAATAATGCACCACCGCCTACACCCTGCATAAAACGGAAAAACACCAGTTCCCAAATGCCATTGGCATTACCGCATAAAAAAGAACAGGTGGTAAATATGATGATCGATGCAGCAAAATAATTTCTTCTTCCAAATTGTTGTGATAACCAGCTTGTCATTGGAACGATGATAACGTTACCGATGGCATAAGCGGTAATTACCCAACCGATCTCTGTGAACGTAGCACCAAGATTACCTTTCATATCATTCACCGCCACATTCACGATCGTTGTATCTACGATCTCTAACAGGGCACACATAATTGCTGTGATCGTAATGATCGTTCTGCGCGCGCCATATTCTACTAATGAATTTTGTTCCATCATCTCTTAATTTAATATTCTATAAAGTATTGATGCGACGATTTGGAGATGTGATAATGCAAAAACACATGTGCTTATAATCTATCAAAATCATCATTATCCCATCATCCAAATCATCCATCAATTAATCAAGATGCACATCTACCGTAACGTTCATCCCTGGCCTTAATTGTTGTACCAAAGAATCTGCTGTATTATTAAATTCGATCTTTACAGGTAATCTTTGTACAACTTTTACAAAGTTTCCACTCGCGTTATCCGGAGGTAACAAGGCAAAGCGTGCGCCTGTAGCCGGTGCAAAAGAAGTTAATGTAGCTTCAAAATCTTTTCCCGGGAAAGCATCAACATGTACAATTACTTTTTGACCGATCTTCATTTTATCTAATTGCGTTTCTTTAAAATTCGCAACTACCCACGCCGGATTATTTAATACAACACTGAATAAAGATTGTCCTGCTGTGATGAACTGACCTATTTGTGCATTTACTTTTGACACACGTCCATCTTCAGGAGCAAGGATCACTGTATATGATAAATTCAATTTTGCATCGTCCACATCAACCTGGCGTTGTTTGATCATTGAATTCGCAACACCTACCTGAGACCCTGTAGCAGTGCTTTGTGAGCTAGCGGCATTGGTTTGTTGAGTTGCCTGATTTTTTTGATCTACCAAAACCTGTAACTGGCGCTCTGCAGTTTGTTTAGCTGCATCAGCCTGTTCAAATTGTTGTTGTGTGATCGTATGGTCTTTTATCAAATTTGCATAACGGTTGTAATCCTGTGTTGTTCTCCATACGTTTACTTTAGCTGCTTCAATTTGTGCATCAGCAGTACCGATACTTGCTTTAGCAGTACCAATATTTGCCTGTGATGCATTGGTGTTCGCTTTTGCAGAACCCAAATTACTTTGCGCTGTTGCCAATGCCGCTTCTGCTGCATCTACTTTTATTTGATAATCCCTGTTATCTAATATCAAAAGGGTATCACCTTTTTTTACCAGCTCGTTATCCGTTACGCGTACATCGGTAATGTAACCTGATACGCGGGGAATGATAGGACTGATATTAGCATCGATCTGTGCATCATCTGTTTCTTCATGATGTTGTGCATGGATGTATTTGCTGATACCAAACCATCCGCCGCCAATAACTAATATTGCAAGGATGATAGGAAATACCAGGTTGCGTTTTGGCGCTTCTGTTGTTGTTTCGGTTGTGTTTGTGTCGTTCTGTGCCATAATTTTTATTTATAAGATGGGTATTTGTATTAATTATTTAAAAGTCCTGCTGATTGTAATAAAATATTATAAGATACTACTGCATCTGCTTTTGCATTGCTATAATTCAACTGCGCTTGTAAAGAAGCAACATCAGCATCTAAAAGATCAGTTGTTGTTTCTAATGAGTTGTCATATTTATTTTTAGTGATCCTGTAATTTTCTGTTGCCTGTACTACCGCCTGTTGCAATACTTCAATTTTTTTCTGGCTCAATAAATAATTTTCAAAAGCCTGGTTGATCTGTAAGCGGATATTATCGTTCAGCAATTCTTCGTTAGATTCCAATTCCAATGCCCTTGCCTGTGCTTCATGAACGGTTGCTTTTGTTTTCCATAAAGAAGAGATATTATATTTTAAACCTACACCAAAATCCAATGCATTGGTTACTGTTATTAAATTAGGAACATCTAATGCAACATAACCGCCGGTAATCGCCAACGTAGGGTAGTAGTCTGCTTTGGCAGATTTAACACCCAAGTCCGCAGCTTTTTTCTGTAAGTTCAAAGCAGTAATTTCTTTTCTGCTTTGTAAAGCTGATAGTTCGTACTCGCTAATTGTTTTGATAGAATCAGGCTGTACTAAACTGCTTGAATCAGGATCCAGCATTGTTTCTTCCGGAAGGCCTAACATCAGGTCCATATTTACACTGGCCAATTTAAAATTGCTTTCCGCATCCAATAAAGACAATTCGATATTGGAAGATTGCAATTCTACTTTTAATAAGTCGTTCCTTGCAACGATGCCATTCTTTTCCAGATTGGTAAAATCATTTACACGTTGCTGTGACTGCGTTAAATTTTCTTTAACCAGGTCAACTGCTTTTTTCGATTTGTATAAATTCGCAAATGCATTCACTGTATTTACAACAACTTGTTCCCTGTTGTTATCTGCAGTTAATTTAGTAGCCTGTTCAAGGTACTTGGCAGATTCTACACCATACCGCAATTTGCCACCGGCAAAAATTGGTAAAGATGCGTTGGCAATACCATACATTGCTTGTGATACAGTTGGTAAGCTACCACCACTACCGCTTCCGCCACTACCTCCACCTGTTTTTATTTTAAGGTCGATGTTCGGATTAAAAGGAAGGTACAAATAAGCGCCGCTGATGCTTGCATCAGGTAATTGCCTGTTTTTGGCTTCTCTTGTTAAAGCAGCCGCTACGGCAACCTGTGCCCGGCTGTTCTTTAATTCTTTACTGTTTTTAATGCCCAGTTCAATTGCGTGTTGCAATGTTAATTTTGTTGTGTCCTGTGCCTGTAAATTGCTTATACCTAATAAACCTGTTATTAAAGTATATGCTGCGATGTGTATTATATTATGCCTCATAACTTAATATTATTTTGAATAGTGTTTTTACGTGATTGCTCAATTTGGTTTTCATCTGTTCCTTATATGCGTCATCTGTTAATGACATATCCTCCGCGCTAAAATTTTTGTAATAATCCTGACTGACCAGTGTTTGCCAAGAGGTACCTATCATTGTATTCAACATTAGTACCACATCTACCTCTTTTTTAAAAACGCCCTTTTCTTGTCCGTCTTTTACTATTTTGTTTACTAATTCGGCGTTGCGGAGTTTAAGCTCAGATACTTTCCTGGTGATAGATGGATTAGTATCGATCAGCTGTTCGCAAAGCATGATCTTGTAAAAGCGCTGACCAGACCACATCCTTTCGATCTGTTCATCGATCATGATGTTTACTTTTTGAAATGGTGTAAGCGTTTCATCTTTTAATAAAGATTCAAGCCTGTCTTTTATCCTTTCGATCTTTATTTCAAAAAGTGCTTCCATGAGTTTTTCCTTGGAACCGAAATAGTAGGATATCATCGCTACGTTAATTCCGGCTACTTCGGCAATATCTCTTACAGATGTTCCGTCAAACCCCTTATCGGCAAAAAGCCCTTCAGCGGTATCTATGATCTGTAATTGTTTATCGTTATAGTTCATTGTAAAATCCCCTTTTCAAACACAAAATTAAACAATCGTTTAATTAAAACAAACATTTGTTTAACTTTTTTTAAAAAAATATTTATTTGTGATGAATGGAGGGTACCGTTAAACTTTGGCATGTAGTTTTATATCTATAAACAAAACAAAAACATTATAGTTATGAAAAAGTATTTTGCAAAAATTTTGACACTAATAGTATTTGTTAGTGCCATTTCCTTTTCTACCAGCGCACAGATCTATGTTAGGGTAGCACCAGAGCGTCATGAACATCCGCGCCCACCGGCCCCATCGCCTCGTCATGTATGGATCGATGGTGAATATGTACAACGTGGAGATCACTATGAATATGTAGATGGATATTGGGCAGAACCACATCCACATCAGGTATGGATAGCCGGCCATTGGAAAACACGTAGAGATGGCTTCCAGGCTTGGATTCCAGGTCATTGGAGAAGAGAAGGATAATATATAAATTCTTTAAAAAAAGTCTGTACAATAATAATGTACAGACTTTTTTTTGTCTATTTTTATCTAAATCCACCACTATGATAACTAAAATTCCTTTAGAAGACTTCCTTATCATTGATATAGAAACAGTCTCTCAGCAACCTGGTTTTGATCTTTTAAGTGCAGACTGGCAGCAGCTTTGGCAAGACAAAGTGAAACATAGTTTACCCGATAATATTTCTCCGGGGGAATATTATCCTCAAAGGGCAGGAGTAATGGCCGAGTTTGCCAAAGTGGTTTGTATCAGTTTAGGTTATTTTAAAAAAGAACAGGGTAAATATCAGCTAAGGGTAAAGTCTATATATAATATAGAAGAGAAAGAATTGCTTAAAGCATTTATCCAAACAGTAGATCAGCTATATATAAGTAATAACAACTGGAGTTTTACAGGCCATAATATTAAAGAGTTTGATGTGCCTTTTCTATGCAGAAGGATCCTGATCAATGATTTACCTATCCCGCCTTACCTTGATTTCCAAAATATGAAACCCTGGGAAACCAATATGGTAGATACTTTTCAATACTGGCGCTTTGGCGATTACAAACAATATACTTCCCTGAAACTATTGGCCGCGGCTTTAAATGTGCCATCTCCCAAGGACGATATCGATGGCAGTATGGTAGGAGACGTGTTTTGGAAAGAAAAGAATATAGAACGTATTGCCTTTTATTGTCAAAAGGATGTGGTCACAGTGGCTAATATCGTCTGCCGGTTTAAAAATTTACGGCTGCTAAATAGCGATCAGGTCGTGTTTGTGCAGTAGTTGTCCTTCAAATAATTCTAAGCTGCTGATAATCAATTGTATCCCAAGGAAAAGAAAAATAAAAAAACTTTTAATTTCCCTTTGATAATCCAAATCAACTCCCTACCTTTGCACTCCAATTTCAAAAAAGGAAAAAA
>DATHHR010000112.1:0-3451 GCA_035317105.1 Ferruginibacter sp.
CATCTAATACCAGCATACAAACATCAGCTTCATCAACGGCTTTAATGGCACGGATGACAGAATAAAATTCCAGGTCTTCGCTCACTTTTGCTTTGCGGCGGATACCTGCTGTATCGATCAATATAAATTCTTTATTGAAAAGATTATAATGTGTATGGATAGTATCTCTTGTGGTACCGGCAATTTCACTTACGATGGTACGCTCTTGCCCTGTTAAAGCATTTAGTAATGATGATTTACCTACATTCGGCTGGCCGATGATCGCAAATTTTGGCAACTGTTTATCTTCCGGTTCAGGATCGTTCCCAATTAATGCAGTGATATCATCTAACAGATCTCCGCTACCTGTTCCGCTGATAGAAGAAAGAAAATGTATCTGGTCAAAACCAAGACTATAAAATTCTGATGCTTCTAATAAACGATCGTGGTTATCAACTTTATTTACCACTAAAAAAACAGGTTTAGATGTTCTGCGTAACATGCCAGCCATCGCCTGATCAAGATCAGTGATACCTGTTGTAACATCCACCATAAAAATGATAGCATCTGCTTCTTCAATCGCGATCAATACCTGTTTGCGAATTTCTTTTTCAAAAATATCTTCACTCTTTGGTACAAAACCTCCTGTATCGATCACATTAAAAAACTTACCGCTCCATTCTGCTTCGCCATATTGACGATCACGCGTTACGCCACTTAAATCATCAACTATGGCTCTACGTTCTTCCAGCATCCTGTTAAAGAAAGTGCTTTTGCCTACGTTTGGGCGACCTACTATTGCTATTGTAAAACTCACTTTTTGTTATTTTAAATGTTGAATTTTAAATGCTGAATGTATGCTTCATTTAAAATTCAACATACAACATTTAAAATATTTATTAATATCCATATTCTTTTAATTGCATTTCATTATCGCGCCATTTAGGGCGAACTTTTACGAACAATTCTAAAAATACTTTACTGCCTAAAAATTCTTCGATATCTTTTCTTGCGTCTGTTCCTAATTTTTTTATCATTTGTCCGCCTTCACCCAAAATAATCCCTTTCTGCGTGTCGCGGTGAACAATGATATCTGCGCCTATTTTTATCAAAGTTGATTTTTCTTTGAACTCATGCACCAATACTGTTGCATGGTAAGGAATTTCATCGCCGTACAAAGCGAATATTTTTTCTCTTATCAACTCACTTACAAAAAACTTTGTTGGCAGGTCACTTAGGTTTTCTCCATCGTAAAACGGTTCACCTTCTGATAAATAACTAACAATTGTTTTTAGCAAATCATCGATACCTGTTTTCTTTAGCGCCGAAATGATCGCTACTTCTTTACAATAAGGCTGTTCCTGAAAAAACAGTTTTAATCTTTCTAATTTATCATCAGTAACAGCATCAGACTTATTCAATACTACAAGTGCCGGAACTTTTAATTTTAAAGAAGAAAATATTGTATGGCTTTCTTCACCCGTTTCTCTGGCATCTGCCATTAATAGAGCAACGTCTGCATCTTCGAGACTGCCTTTAACGGCCTGCATCATTTTTTCGTGCAGTTTATACCTTGGTTCAATGATACCTGGTGTGTCAGAAAAAATTATCTGGTATTCATCACTCGTTAAAATAGCTTTAATGCGGTGCCTTGTTGTCTGCACTTTAGGTGATACAATGGCCATCTTCTCTCCCATCAATGCATTGAGAAGGGTGCTTTTACCTGCATTAGGTTTACCAAAAATATTTACAAAACCCGATTTCATGATTTGTTGTCTTTGAATAGCTCGTTGGTTATAATTTGATTAACTACACACGGCCGACAGAATGGAGGAGGTAATCAAATTCATTAGCGAGAACCAATTTGCTAAGAATAAAAAAGGCTCAATATGAGCCTTCGTTTTTTAGTTGCGAAGAGAGGGATCGAACCTCTGACCTTCGGGTTATGAGCCCGACGAGCTACCGCTGCTCTACTTCGCGGTGCAAAAGTAAGCAGTTACAGGTTTGTTACCAAATATATTCAAACGATTAGCGAAAAACAGCGTGGAATCTGCATCCAGACTGTCTTAATTTTTTTAAACAAAAAGCTTGAAAGGGAAAAATTCTCCTCAGTCTATCTTTTTCGATCCAAATTTAAAAAGCAAAACTTTAAATTGCACCCGATCAACAAAGCGATGGATAAAAGCTTAAATAAATATATTAGTGAAACCGGCTTCTGCTCGCGCAGAGAAGCTGATAAATATATTGAGCAAGGCAGGGTTACTATCAATAACAATATTGCTATAAAAGGCAATCGTGTTATGGAGGGTGATATTGTTGAGGTCGATGGAGAGCCAATCAAAACAAAAGACAAAACAGTCTATATCGTTTTTAATAAACCAACCGGCGTTACCTGCACTACTGATCTGAAAGACAGATCCAATATCATATCGTTCATCAATTACAAAAGCAGGATATTCCCTATCGGGAGATTAGATAAGCCTTCGGAAGGGTTGATCTTTTTAACTAACGACGGTGATATTGTCAATAAGATATTGCGTGCCGGTAATAATCATGAGAAGGAATATATTGTTACCGTAGATAAACCGATCACGGGCGAGTTCATCAAAAAAATGGGGAACGGTGTTCGCATACTAGATACCGTTACTAAAAAATGTTTTGTAAAACAAGAAGGTAAGAACCGTTTTAGAATCATATTAACGCAAGGCCTTAACAGGCAGATAAGAAGAATGTGTACTGCACTGGGTTATAGCGTAGAAACATTGAAGCGTGTTAGAATAATGAATATCACACTCGCTAATTTGCCTGTAGGAAAGTGGCGCTATTTTTCTACCGCAGAAATTAAAACAATTGATAGTTTAGTTTCTACCTCAAGCAAAACGGAAGAAGCTTCTTATGATAATGAAGAATAGAAGAAAATTAATAATTGATAATTAGTAATTAATAATTTTCTCAATTCGGTCAATAATCGAATTTACAAGCATTCTTTAATTAAAAGTAATTGGCTTATTATTAATTACTAATTATTGATTTTTAATTAAACACGCTGTTTCATCGCCTCATATAAAATGATCCCTGTAGCTACCGATACATTCAGTGATTCGAAATCTCCTGTCATCGGTATTTGAAATTGCTCATCGCATATTTTCATTAAGGCTGGATACACGCCATGTTCCTCTCCTCCCATTACAATTGCCACCGGTTCTTTTAATTCGAGATCGTATAGTTTTTTTTCTGAAGTCATTTCGCTGGCAAAAACTTTGATGCCATTCATGTGTAGATCGTCTACTGCTTTCATTAAACTATTAACACGACAGATCGCAATTTTTTCTAATGCGCCGGCTGAAGTTAAAATGGCATCTTCATTCAATGCACCAACACCTTTATCCGGTATAATGATCGCATTCACGCCAAAACAAAAAGCGCTTCTTGCTATCGCCCCGATATTGCGGATATCGGTTATGCAATCTAA
>DATHHR010000113.1:0-5981 GCA_035317105.1 Ferruginibacter sp.
TACACTAAAAAGATATTTATACTTTTCATCAGCAAGAATATTTTTTTTTATTTCAACATTGCTCAACATTAAGCCAGCCATGTGAATACAAGCCTGTAAATTTTCAAATGCAGGAATGATATGCTCTTTTATCAATTGCAGATCACGATGATAGCCTGATGGCAAATTGGTTGTCATCATCATGATCTCGTTCGGCAAAGCCTGAATTCTATTGCAATGAGAACGTATCAATTCAAAAACATCCGGATTTTTTTTGTGAGGCATGATGCTGCTGCCTGTTGTTAATTCATCAGGAAATGTAATGAACGCGAAATTCTGGTTCAAATACAAACAAGCATCCATACTCATTTTAGCCAGCGTTGCTGCAATATTTGCTAACGCAGATGCTACTACTCTTTCTGTTTTACCTCTACCCATTTGCGCGTACACTACATTGTAATTCAAATGCTCGAACCCTAACAATTTAGTCGTCATGGTTCTGTTAATAGGAAATGATGAACCATAACCTGCGCCTGAACCCAATGGATTTTTCTTCACCACCTGGTAAGCAGCTTGCAATGTGATCATATCGTCAACCAGACTTTCTGCATAAGCACCGAACCATAATCCAAAAGAAGATGGCATGGCTAATTGCAAATGTGTATAGCCGGGTAAAAGATCTGCTTTATGTTTTTCGCTTTGCGAGATAAGTAAAGTAAACAGTTCATGCGTTGTGCCTACTAATTTTTCGATCTCACTTCTTAAAAATAATTTAAGGTCAACCAGAACCTGGTCGTTACGGCTTCTCGCACTGTGAATTTTTTTACCGATATCGCCCAGCTTCATCGTTAATAATAACTCTACTTGTGAGTGCACATCTTCTACGCCTTCATCCAGGATGAATTCGCCTATTTCTATTTTGGTATAGATATTTTTTAGTTCAACTTCTAAAACTGCTAATTCTTCTTTGGTCAATAAACCAATTGACTGCAACATTTTAATATGCGCCAATGAACCCAACACATCGAATGGTGCTAAATACATATCTAATTCACGGTCGTTACCGACAGTGAATTTTTCTACTTCTTTTAATGCGACCTTATCTTTTTGCCAGAGCTTCATTTGAGTTGTAAGTTTTAAGTGATAAGTTTTAAGTTAAGATGCAGGTTATGTATTACTTATAACTTACAACTTATTACTTAAAACTATACGATCTGTGCTACCATTTTAATATATGTTTCAATTCCTTCTTCGATTTCTTTCAGATAAATAAATTCATCTGCGGTATGACTTCTTGCGCTATCACCTGGACCCATTTTCAATGTTGGGAAAGGCATGAGCGCTTTATCCGATGTTGTTGGCGAACCGTAATAACCTTTGCCTAAAGCGATACCTGCTTTTACCAAAGGATGATCCAACGCGATCGATGTTGATTTCATTCTTGTTGTACGTGGCTTGAATTGACTTTTTAAATTTTGTTTTAACGATTCCAAGATCTCTTCAAAACTGTACAATTCATTTACACGAACATCGATCACAAATTTACATTGCGCAGGAACCACATTGTGTTGTTTGTTATCTGTATCGATCACCGTTACCGTTAAACGTGATTCGCCTAACAGGTCGCTCACTTTATCAAATTTATAGTTTCTTATCCAATTGATATCATCTACTGCTTTATACAATGCATTTTCACCTTCGTTACGTGCAGCATGGCCCGCGCGGCCCTGTGCTGTACAATCAATTACCATTAGTCCTCTTTCTGCAACGGCCATTTCTAATTTTGTTGGCTCACCTACAATTCCAAAATTGATATTGCCTAAATATGGCAACACTAATTCAATACCATTTACGCCACTGATCTCTTCTTCTGCGCTTGCCGCAAATACTACATTGTATTTTGTATCCGCCTGGTTATAAAAATGTAAAAATGTTGCGATCAATGAAACTAAACATCCACCTGCATCATTACTTCCCAAGCCAAATAACTTACCGTCTTTTTCAATTGGCGAAAACGGATCTAATGTATAACCTTTATTCGGCATCACTGTATCATGATGAGAGTTCAATAATATAGATGGCTTATTCATATCATAATGCTTATTCTTAGCATAGATATTATTGCCTACTCTTGCATAGGTTACTCCGTGCTTTTCAAAAAAAGCCGTGATAATTTCAGCCGTATCATTTTCTTCTTTCGAAAAAGATGGCGTACTGATCAGTTGCTTAAGTAGGTTTACTGCGTTTTGGTACAAAGCCCCATCCCGACCTTCCCCGAAGGAGAAGGAGTTTGAAACATTCGGTTTACTTTTTTCGGTCATTTTTTTAAAATTTTATAGGCGACCCTCTTTAATAAAGGATCTATAAAGATTGATCTTCAAAAGTCTCCCTTTCGGGGAGATTTAGAGGGGCTTTTTTTTTATTATTTTATTAAAGTCCCCTTTGTATTATCAGTTACGTTTTGTATCAGATCCTTTGCATCGCCGATCAATACTTCTTTTACGCCGCTATTAATGGCATCAAAAGCATTATCGATCTTTGGGATGATACCATCAAACAATTTCTTATCGTCGGTTAGTTGTTTGTATTTCTCTTTTGTGATGAGCGTTATCACAGAATCATCATCATTCACATTTTCCAACACGCCTTTCTTTTCAAAACAATAGATCAATCTTACATTATAGTTTTTAGATAGACTAACCGCCAATGATGACGCAACTGTATCTGCATTGGTGTTTAACATTTGCCCATGACTATCATGTGTTAAAGGCGCAATGATCGGCATCATACCATTATCTAATAGAATCTGTAAAGTATTGGCTCCGATCTTTGATGCTTCTATATCACCCACAAATCCATAATCAATGCCCCCATCCCCTGAAGGGGAGCTAACAAATGGACGTTTAACTGCAGGAATGATATTGGCATCTGCACCTGTTAGACCGATCGCATTGCAATTCAAAGATTGTAGTTTCGCAACTACTTTCTTATTCACTAATCCTCCGTATACCATTGTCACAAGGTCGATCGTTGCTTCATCAGTAATTCTTCTTCCATTTACATACTTTGATTCTATGCCCAGCTTATCTCCTATTTTCGTTGCCACTTTTCCGCCGCCGTGTATCAATATTTTCTTTGCTTTGATACTGGAAAATGTTTGCAGGAAGGATTGCAACGATGCATCATCATCAATTACATTTCCTCCGATCTTTATGACAAATAATTTTTCCATTTTGCCCCCATCCCCTGAAGGGGGGGTATGTTTCGAGCCTGTTGATTCGGTTGCAGTTATTTGTAATTTTATTATTGTATCGTCTATTGTTTGTAAAACTTTTTCTAAATTTTTTGTTACTTCTTCGTTTTTAAATCTTAATACAGTTATTCCAAAATCTTTTATATTATTTTCTCTTATTACATCGTTCCTCTTAACCTCTTCATTTTCATGATACCCTCCATCTAATTCAATTACCAATTTAATTGCATGGCAATAGAAATCTGCTATATATAATGAGATTGGATGTTGCCTTCTAAATTTTAAATGAAAATCATTAATTTTTATTGCATTCCATAATATTTCCTCCGCTTCTGTCATCCTATTCCTTAATTCTTCAGCTTTTTCAAATATCAATTTCGTTGCACCATAAAACATATTATAAGGCGAGTTTCCGCCCCCGTCCCCTAAAGGGGTGGTATACGACCAGTCTTCTGATGACGCTGAATGTATAAATTTGTTGGTGTAATTGCTTTGCATTATAAATTTAAAAATTTCATCAATATGATATCATATCAAAAAACGTGAACTCTACTTATAACTCCCCTTCAGGGGATGGGGGCGAACTACCCTCTTCCTTTTAATATTTCGCTTAATACTGCCTGTGCCGCCCAAACCCTGTTAGAAGCTTGTTGCGTAATAATGCTGTTGGCGCTGTCTAATACTTCGTCGCTTAATTCTACGTTTCTTCTAACCGGTAAGCAATGCATTATTTTAGCATTGTTTGTTGTAGCCAGTTTTTTATTGGTCAACATCCAGGCTGGATCGTTCGTATAAATTCTTCCGTAATCCGTGTAAGTACTCCAGTTCTTTACATACACATAATCAGCATCTTTTAATGCTGCATCCTGATCCAATATAATGGTGGCGCCTTTTGTATATTTCTCATCCAATTCATAATCTTTCGGATGTGTAATAACAAAATCTGCTTCGCCCCAGGCATTGATCCATTCTGCAAAAGAGTTTGGAACACATTGAGGCAATGCTTTAATATGCGGCGCCCATGTTAAAACGATCTTAGGCTTTCTTTTTTCTTTGAATGTTTCTTTGATGGTAATGATATCAGTCAGACTTTGCAATGGATGAAGTGTCGCACTTTCCAGACTCACGATCGGTACACCAGCGTATTGTTTGAATGCTGTCATCACCTGTTCGCTGTAATCATCTTTTTTATTTGTTAAAGATGGGAACGCACGAATGCAAAGGATATCAAAATAGTTACCCAAAATTGGTGCTGCATCTTTTACGTGTTCAACTGTATTGCCGCTCATGATCGCGCCATCTTCAAATTCCAATGCCCAGCCATCTTTATCTACATTGAAAACGATCGCTTCCATGCCCAATTGCTCTGCAGCAACCTGTGTACTCAAACGCGTACGCAGACTTGGATTCAGAAATAACATACCGATACGTTTATCTGCACCCAGATTTCTGTCAGCAAAAGGATTGGCTTTATACGTTAATGCTTTTGTTACTAAAGCATTAATATCAGTTACGTCTTTTACCGAGATGAAATTCTTCATGGTTTTGTTGTTGGATAACTTGTTTGGTTATAATTATATCAACGATTAAAATACAAGTGTCAGACGGAGACCGTCAGACACTTGTTGGGAATTGGTCTGACGGTCTCCGTCTGACCAATAGTTATGCTAATTCCTTTTTCAAAGCATCTAAAAATATATCGGCTTCAACCTTTGTAACATTTAATGCTGGTAGCAATCTTATTACATTTGGTTTTGCTTCACCGGTAAATATTTTGTGTTTAAATAATAAATTCTTCTTCACGTCTTTTAATTCTTCAGGCAATTCAATTCCTATCATTAAACCTCTACCTCTTACCTCTTTGATCTTTGGTATTTTTTTCAACTCAGTGATCAAATAGTTCCCAACTTCTAAAGCATTTGCCATCAGGTTATCTTTTTCAATAACTTCTAAAACTGCTAACGCTGCAGCGCAGGCTAAATGATTACCACCGAATGTTGTACCTAGCATAGAATATTTAGCAACGAATTTTGGCGCAATTGAAATAGCACCGATCGGAAAACCATTGCCCATTCCTTTTGCCATGGTATAAATATCTGCCTTTACCCCACTATGATCATGCGAATAAAATAAACCTGTCCTGCCATAACCGCATTGTACCGAGTCTGCAATAAACACTGCATTGTATTGATCACACAAACTTCTTATCTTTTGTAAAAAAGAATCTTTTGCTTCGATGATACCGCCTACACCTTGAATGCCTTCAATGATCACAGTGCAAATTTCATTGCCATGTTGTTTGAAGTAAACTTCCAAAGCTGCTTCATCATTGAATGGTAAAAAGACTACATTATCCGTTTCATTCACCGGTGCCACAATACTTTTATTATCCGTTGCTGCAACGGCCAAAGATGTTCTGCCATGAAATGCTTTTGTAAAAGCTATGATCTTTTTTCTACCGTTATAAAAAGACGCCAGCTTTAATGCATTCTCATTTGCTTCTGCACCTGAGTTACATAAAAACAATTGGTAATCTTCTTTGCCCGAAACCTTACCCAGCTTTTCAGCCAGCTCGATCTGCAAAGGAATTTTTATTGAATTAGAATAGAACCCAACTTTATGCAATTGATCTTCTAAACGTTTTACATAATGCGGATGTGTGTGCCCGATACTGATAACGGCATGGCCGCCATATAAGTCTAAATATTTTTGATCTTTGTCATCCCAAACATAAGAGCCCGCAGCTTTT